>JBLNCO010000001.1:0-6287 GCA_050260715.1 Hyphomicrobiales bacterium
ACCCCGAGCCGCCGATTACCCGGAGTGGCATCGACCTGCTCGCCAGCCTCCGCATGAACGTCACGGTCGAGCTGGGCCGCACCGAGCTGACCGTGGCCGATGTCCTTGGGCTCGGCCCCGGTTCCGTCGTCGAACTCGACCGCCTCGCCGGCGAGCCGGTGGACATCCTCGTGAACGACCGTCTCGTTGCCCGCGGCGAAGTCGTCGTGGTCGATGAGAACTTTGGCGTCCGCGTCGTCGAGGTTGTCCGCCGCGGCCACGACGCCGAGGAGCGCGCCAGTTGAACACCATCGGCGACCGCAAGCGCCTCGTCTGGCTCGCGGTCATCGGCGGCGTGCTGCTGGTGTCGCTGCTCTTCGTCTCGCTCATGGCGCCCTCGGCCCACCCGGGCGAAGACGAACCGGTCATCCGGCCCGAAACCGTCACGGCGGAGGGGACGTCCGCGGCCAACTCGAGCCTGGCGGGGACCTCCGGCACCGGCACCACCGATACGGCGGAGCCCCAGGGCTTCTCGCTCAGCGGCGGCGACGCCTTTTCGCTCGCGTGGCGGCTCGGGCTCGTCGCGATCATCATCGCGGTCTCGATCGCCGGGCTGCGCTGGTGGGGCAAGCGAACGAGCGGCCCGCGCAGCACCACCGGCTTCCTTCGCGTGCTCGACACGCTTGCGATTAGCAACGGCCGCACCATCCACCTCGTCGCCCTCGGCGAGCGGGTGATCGCGGTGGGCGCGACCGCCCAGCAGCTGACCTTCCTCAACGAGCTAACCGAAGACGAAGCCGCCCGCGTGCTTGCGGCGATCCCCGAGCCCTCGGACCAGCCGATCGCCAGCTTCGCCGCCGAGCTCTTCCAGCAGATGCGCGGCACCGGCACGCCCCGGACCAACCGCCTCGGCCGCCGCGATATCGCCATCGGGGAAGAGCGCCGATGAGCCGCCTTCGCCGCAAGCGCACGCTCGCGTTCGTCCTCGTGCTCGGCCTCGCCGTGCTCATGTTGAGCGGCTGCGCCGAGCAGACGCCCGGTCAGCAGCCAACCACGCCTACGGGCCCCATCGACACGCAGAACCCCCAGAATGTCTCGGCGGCCCTGCAAATCCTGCTCCTGGTGACGGTCCTGTCGCTCGCGCCGGCCATCCTCGTGATGGTCACGTCGTTCACGCGCGTCATCGTCGTGCTCTCGCTGCTGCGAACGGCCATCGGCATCCCGCAGCTGCCGCCGAACCAGGTGCTCATCGGCCTCGCGCTCTTCCTGACCGCGTTTGTGATGGCGCCCGCGATCAAGCAGATCAACGACGAGGCGATCCAGCCCTACATGAGCGGGACCATCACGCAGCAGGAAGCCTTCAACCGGGGCGAAGCGCCGCTCCGCACGTTCATGTTCAAGCAGACGCGCGAACAGGACCTCGGCCTCTTCCTCAAGCTCAGCGGCCAGGCGAAGCCCGAGAACCGCGACGAGGTACCGACCTACGTCCTCGTCCCCGCGTTCACTATCTCGGAGCTCAAGACCGCCTTCCAGATGGGCTTCGTGATGTTCATCCCCTTCTTAATCATCGACCTGGTCGTGTCATCCGCCCTTTTGAGCATGGGCATGATGATGCTCCCCCCGGTCGTGGTGTCGTTGCCCTTCAAAATCCTGCTCTTCGTGCTCGTCGACGGCTGGTACCTGATCGTCGGCTCGCTCGTGGGCAGCTTCAACTGACGGTGGAGGTGGCCCGGTGAACGAAGCAGTCGCGATTGGCCTCGCGCGGGAAGCGCTCTGGACCGCCCTCCTCGTCGGCGGCCCGATCCTCGGGATCACGCTGGTGGTCGGCCTCGTCGTGTCCATCCTCCAGGCCGTCACGCAGGTCAACGAAATGACGCTGACCTTCGTCCCGAAGCTGATCGCCCTGTTCGTCGGGATGCTGCTCTTCGGCCCCTGGATGATGGACACGCTGATCAGCTTCTCGGCCGGGATCTTCGCCAACATGGCCACCTACGGAAAGTGAGGCCGGCCCGGTGGAGCTTTCGCCCCAGTTCACCTACGCCTTCCTGCTGATCCTGATCCGCACGTCGGCGATGCTCGTCTCGGCGCCGCTGCTGAACCACAAGGGTATCCCCGCGTGGACGAAGATCGGCTTCGCCGTCTTCTTCGCGCTCGTGCTCGTGCCGCTGCAGCAGGACCGCCTGCCCGAGCCGCCCGCTGACTTCGGCGTGCTGACCGCGGCCGTCCTGAGCGAAGCGCTGTTCGGACTCGCCCTCGGCCTCGCCATGCAGCTCGTGTTCGTCAGCCTGCAGATGGGCTCGCAAATCCTCGGCGTGCAGATGGGCTTCGGCCTCGGCGCCGTCTACGACCCGGTGACGGGAGCACAGTTCGGCGCCTTCGATCAGTTTTACGCGGTGCTCGTCACGCTCGTCTTCTTCAGCGTGAACGGCCACTACATGGTCATCCAGGCGCTCGCCGAGACGATCCGCGCCATTCCGCTCGGTACGTGGGACCCCCTCACCGTCGGCTCCACTGCCCTCGCCGGGCTGTTCACCGGGCTCTTTGTGACGGCGGTTCGCATCGCGATGCCCGTCGTCGCCGCGCTGCTGCTGACCGACATCGGGATGGGCTTCGTCGCCCGGACCATGCCCCAGGCGAACGTCCTTGTCGTCGGGATGCCCGTGAAGATCGCGGTGGGGCTCATTGTCCTCATCGCCGCCCTGCCCGTGATGACCACGCTCATGCAGTCGGTCATCGGCAACCAGCTGGCCGGTTCGAGCCAGGCGCTGCTGGGGGTGCGCTAGGTGTCCAGCGAACGAACCGAGGCCCCAACCCCACGGCGCCGCGAGGATGCCCGCAAGCAGGGCAACGTCGCGAAGAGCCAGGAGCTCGTCTCCGTCGGCGTGCTGCTCGCGGCGGTGCTCGCCCTCCGCGCCATCGGACCCGGCATCTGGCACAACCTCACCGATATCGTCCGCGACGGCCTCGGCCACCCCGCCGGCCAGGAGCTGACCCCGGAATCGACGATGCAGCTCGGCCGCGACGCCGCGACGCACCTGCTCCTCACGCTCGCGCCGCTCTTCGCGATCGTGGGCCTCGCCGGCGTCGCCCTGAACGTGGCCCAGACGGGATTCTTCTTCTCAGGCGTCGGTCTGAAGCCGAAGCTCAGCAACATCAACCCCGCGTCGGGCGCGAAGCGCATCTTCTCCAAGGACGGCGGCGTCAACCTCGCGAAGGCGCTGTTTAAGATGGCCGTTATTGCGGCCGTCGTCTACATGACGATGCGCAGCCAGCTCTCGTCCATCGCCGAACTGACCGCCGAGAGCGTCCCGCAGGCGACCGCCCATACCGCGCAGCTCTGCTTCGATATCGCCCTCCGGAGCGCGCTCGTCCTTTTCCTCATGGGCGTCGCGGACTGGGCATGGCAGCGCCGGCAGTACATGTCCCGCCTGCGCATGACGAAGGAAGAACTCCGCCAGGAGCTCAAGGAGAGCGACGGCGACCCGCAGATCAAGGCGGCAATCCGCCGCCGGCGGCAGGCCCTCCTGAACCGCATGATGGCCGCCGTCCCGAAGGCCGACGTGGTGGTCACGAACCCCACGCACTACGCCGTTGCGCTGAAGTACGACCCCGTGTCCATGCAGGCGCCAATGGTCGTCGCGAAGGGCGAGAACCTGCTCGCGCTGCGCATCCGCGAGGTCGCGCGCAAGCACTCAGTGCCCGTGCTCGAAGAGCCGCCGCTCGCGCGGGCGCTCTATGCCGCTGTCCCCGTCGGGCAATACGTCCCGGCGAACCTGTTCCACGCCGTCGCCGAAGTACTCGCATGGGTCTACGCCATGCGCGAACGCGCCGCCGGCATCCGCCGCCGAACCCAACCGCAGGGAGCCCTCTAGCCCATGGCCGTCCAGACCGTTCAGCCGGGCGGCCTCCGCCGCATCCTTGGCCAGACCGATGTCCTGCTCGCCATCGGCGTCATGGTCATCATCGGCATGCTCATCGTGCCGCTGCCATCGGCGCTGCTCGACATGCTGCTGACCATCAACATCGCGGCTTCGGTCACCATCCTGCTGGTCGCCATCTACACGGAGGACCCGATGAAGTTCTCCGTGTTCCCGTCGTTGCTGCTCATCACCACGCTCTTCCGGCTCGCCCTGAACGTGTCGACCAGCCGCCTCATCCTTCTCCACGGCAACGCCGGCGAGGTGGTGCACTCGTTCGGCAGCTTCGTGGTCGGCGGCAACCTGGTCGTCGGGCTGGTGGTGTTCTTCATTCTCGTGGTCATCCAGTTCGTGGTGATTACAAACGGCGCCGGGCGTGTCGCCGAAGTCGCCGCGCGCTTCACCCTCGATGCCATGCCCGGCAAGCAGATGGCCATCGACGCCGACCTCAACGCCGGGCTGATCGACGAGGCGCAGGCCCGCCAGCGCCGGAAGGCCATCGCCGAAGAGGCCGACTTCTACGGCGCGATGGACGGCGCCAGCAAGTTCGTCAAAGGCGACGCCATCGCGGGCATCGTCATCATCATCGTGAACATCATCGGCGGCCTCACGATCGGCGTGATCCAGCAGGGCGTCGAGCCCGCCGAGGCGCTCCAGAAGTACGCGCTCCTCACCGTCGGTGACGGGCTCGTTTCGCAGGTTCCGGCTCTCCTGATTTCGACCGCTACGGGTATCGTCGTCACGCGCGCGGCCGGGACCACGAACCTCGGCAACCAGATGTTCAACCAGCTTTCGGGGCAGTCGCGGCCGCTGTTCATCGCCGGTGCGAGCCTCGCCGTGTTCGGCATGCTCCCCGGGCTGCCGAAGCTCCCGTTCTTCGCCGTGGCGGGCCTGGCGATGTTCAGCGGCTACATGATCAAGCGCTCGCAGGACGCCACGGCGCTCGCCGCGCTCACGCCACCCGAGCCGCCGCCTGCCGAGCCCGAACAGCTCGGCCCGCAACAGGTCATCCAGATGATGTCCGTCGACCCGCTCGAGGTGGAGGTCGGCTACGGGCTCATCCCCATCGTCGACGAGCAGTCGGGCGGTGGCCTCCTGCGGCGCATCACGATGATCCGCCGCCAGCTCGCGCTCGACCTCGGGCTCGTGCTGCCAACCGTACGCGTCCGCGACAACCTCGCCCACGCCCCGAACGCCTACGTGGTCAAGCTGCGGGGCGTCGAGATAGCGCGGGGTACGCTGCAGCCCGGCCAGTACCTCGCCATGGACCCCGGCACCGCCGAGGGCGACATCCCGGGCATCGAAACGAACGAACCGGCCTTCGGGCTGCCCGCGCGCTGGATCGCGCCCTCCCAGAAGGAACGGGCCGAGCTCCTCGGCTACACCGTTGTCGACGCCGAATCGGTGCTCGCGACGCACCTCACGGAGCTCGTGAAGCGCTTCGCCCCCGACCTGCTCAGCCGCCAGGACACCCAGAACCTGCTCGAGAACCTGCGGGCCGAATACCCGGCCCTCGTGGAGGACCTCGTGCCCTCGACCCTCACTGTCGGCGAGGTCCAAGAGGTGCTCCAGAACCTCCTCGCGGAGCGGGTCTCCATTCGCGACCTCGTCACCATCTGCGAAGCACTGGCGACGCACGGCCGCCTGACGCGGGACATCGACCTCCTGACCGAATACGCCCGCGCGGCCCTCGCCCGGCAGATCTCCCGCCAGCACGCCGACGACACGGGCACCATCCACGTCATCACGGTCGGCACCCGCACCGAAGACGAGATCGCGAACGCGATCCAGCAGACCGAGCGCGGGAACACCATCGCCATGCCCCCGTGGCAGCTCCAGCGGCTGCTCGGCGTTGTGGGTACGGAGGTCGAACGCGTGGCGGCGACCGGCCGCGACCCCATCATCCTCTGCTCTTCGCGCATACGCCTGGCGCTGCGGCGGCTGCTCGAACGGCGGCTCCCGAACGTCACGGTCCTCTCCTTCGCGGAGGTCACACCCCAGACGGCCGTCGAGGCGGCCGGAAACATCGAGGTAGGCATCGGTGGAAACGAAGCGATTCATCGGTAACGACATGCGCCGCCTCTATGAGCGCGTGCGCGACGAGTTCGGGCCGGACGCCATCATCGTCCGCACCCGGAGCCTGCTGCGCGAAGGCGCCGAGCCGCTCATCGAGCTCGTCGCCGCGCCGCCGCCGGCCGAGCCCGAGCTCGCCCTCGACCTGCAGTGGAAGATGGTCGACGGCGCCCTCGGCCGCCTACAGATCGCCCGGCCCCAGGCGACCATCGGCGACCTGGAGGACCTCGCCGCCCGCGAAGCGCGCCCCGTCGCGGAGCTCGCCGCGCCCTCCGGCCCCGGCTGGGAGCAGCCCTGGGACACAGAGGCCGAGGACGA
>JBLNCO010000002.1:0-3941 GCA_050260715.1 Hyphomicrobiales bacterium
CTCCTCGAAAGGCACTGGCAGGGAGTCGGCGTCCGTGCTCATCGCGTCGCTCTCGCTCCGATCGTTCGCAGGGGCTCGTTCCCTTGGTAGGACGAACCGCAGTTATGGTCGAGAAAGCAGCCGCCCGTACCGTACTATCCGTGCCGATGGATAACCAGATAGCGAATTATCTCGAGAACCTGTCTGAACTAATCGACGAACTGCTCGGCTTCATGGATGGCCTCGATGACGAGGCACTGGACTGGCGGCCACTGCCCGCCGCGAACAGCCTGTACGCCATCGCCCTGCACACGCTTTCGAACGCCGAGCGAAACGTGATGAGCCACTTCCTCGGGGAGCCGTACTCCTACGACCGCAGCGCCGAGTTCGCCGCCTCGGCCGCGGGCCAGCCGCCGCTCACGGAGCGCTGGGAACGCCTTCGCGAACGAATGCGATCCGGCCTCGAAAGGGCAACCGCGGCAGACCTCGCCGCACCACGACAACACCAGCGACTGGGGACGGTGCCCGGCAGGCGGTGCTCCTCCAGGTCGTCCGCCATGCGGCCCGCCACGTGGGCGAAGCCGACCTCACCCGCCAGCTCCTCGACGCCCGGCCCTAGAGCTGGACGATGCCGAAGACCTGCCCTTCGGGATGCGCGATCACCGCAATGTCCGGCCCGTTGGGGATGCTCATGCGCGGGACGCGAACCTCGGCGCCCCGTTCGGCCGCCCGCTGGACCGTCGCCCACAGGTCGCGCACCCGCACGTAGACCGCCACGTACCCCGGCGCGCCTTCGTGCAGCGGGAGCAGCGTGCCGGAGACCTGGATGTCATCCGACCAGCCCGTCGCGATGTTCATGACCGCGCCCGGCTGGGCCCCGTCGCCGACCTCCCACTCGAACACCTCGCGCAGCCACTCCGCCATCTTCTCCGGATTCGAGCTCGCGACCTGGAAATGGACGATTGGGCTGTCCATCGCGCCCTCCTCGGCTGGGTCGTGGCATCGTACCACCGGCGGCTCGCGGCCGTTCGAAGTTCTCGCGGGCGGCCATCGCCGGGCACAAGGGAAGGGCCCGCCAACGGCGGGCCCTGCGAAATCTCCGTGAGACGCCCTTACCAGCCGCGGGTCGCGAGCAGCTCCTTCTGCTCCAGCGAGCCGACGCTGATGCCGCGCATCGCCGGCCCCAGCCCCGTGCTCACCTTCGCGATGATCTCCGGGTCCTGGTAGTGGGTCGTCGCCTCGACGATCGCGCGGGCGTACTTCTCCGGGTTCTCCGACTTGAAGATGCCCGAACCCACGAACACGCCGTCGGCGCCGAGCCGCATCATCAGCGCCGCGTCCGCCGGGGTCGCGACCCCGCCCGCGGCGAAGTTCACCACCGGCAGCCGGCCCTCGCGCTTCACCGCGAGCACCAGGTCGAGCGGCGCACCGAGGTCCTTCGCGGCCGTGTATACCTCTTCGTCCGCCATGTTCTGCAGGCGGCGAATCTCGTCCTGCACCGTGCGCATGTGTCGCACCGCCTCGACGATGTCGCCCGTGCCGGCCTCGCCCTTGGTGCGGATCATCGCCGCCCCTTCGCCGATGCGCCGCAGCGCCTCGCCCAAATTCCGGCAGCCGCATACGAACGGCACCTTGAACGCGTGCTTGTCGATGTGGTGCGATTCGTCGGCCGGCGTCAACACCTCTGACTCGTCGATGTAGTCGATGCCGAGCGCCTGCAGCACCTCCGCCTCTACGAAGTGGCCGATGCGGGCCTTCGCCATCACCGGAATCGTGACCGCGTCGATGATCCCGCGGATCATCTCCGGGTCGCTCATGCGCGCGACGCCGCCGTCCCGCCGGATGTCGGCCGGGACGCGCTCGAGCGCCATGACGGCGCAGGCGCCCGCCTCCTCGGCGATCTTCGCGTGCTCCGGCGTAACGACGTCCATGATCACGCCGCCCTTGAGCATCTGTGCGAGGCCTACCTTGACCGCCCACGTTCCTGTTTGTGCCATGTGAAAACAGCTCCCCCTGGGTGCACCTGGCACCTCGATTTGGTCTACAGGGTAGGCGGGAAACCGTATGGGCGATAGGGCCACTCCGCGCCCGCCACGCCCCTCGCCGGGGGTGCCAAGTCGACCCTTACCGGATGATCCCCGGGGCCCGCCCCGGGACCAGCGCGCGGGTCACGCCCACGAACTTCTTCGGCAGCCGCACGGTGAACGTCGCGCCCTTGCCTGGCGAACTCTCGACCGTGGCCGTCCCGCCGTGCACCCGCACAATGTGCTTGACGATCGCGAGCCCCAGCCCGCTGCCGCCGCCGGAACGCGCCGCGTCGCCCTTGTAAAACCGCTCGAACACGCGCCCCACCTCGTGCTCGGCCATCCCCGGGCCATCGTCGTGCACCGAAATCGCGCCGAGCTCGCCCTCGTCGCGCGTTGCGATGACCACCGTCCCGCCGCAGGGGCTGAACTTGATCGCGTTGTCCAGCAGGTTGCTGACCACCCGCAGCAGCGCCATATGGTCGCCTTCGACCACCGGACCCTCGCTCTCGGGCGGCTGGATGGTGACCTCAAGCCGTTCCGCGCGTGTCCGCAACAGCCCCACCGCCTCCTGCACCAGCGCCGTGAGGTCGATCGGCTCCGGCCGCAGCTCGAGCGCTCCCGATTCGATGCGCGAAAGATCGAGGAACTCGTTCACGAGCTCCGTCATGCCATCAACCTGCTGGCGGATGCGCCGCAGGAACTCCTCCGTTTCCGCCCCGGGCTCGACCGCCCCCGATTCCAGCGTCTCCACGAGCGCACTGATCGATGCGAGCGGTGTGCGCAGCTCGTGCGAGACGTTGCCCAGGAAGTCGCGCCGCACCTGGTCGATCCGCGTCACTTCGGTCAGGTCGGCCAGCAGGAGCAGCACCGCCCACGTGCCGCCGTTCCGGATGGGCACCGCAACGGCGCGCACGGGCATCCGCTCCGGCCCGAGGCTGATGACGATGGTCTCCGCGCTCGGTGTCCCCGCGATGGCCCGCCGGGCGAGCGCGTCGAGTTCGTAGTCGCGCACGGTTTCGATGAGCGGCCGGTGCAATGCGCGCTCGGCGGTGGTGTGGAAGATGCGCTCCGCGGCCGGGTTCAGGAATTCGACGGTCGTCTCGTTCGTGAGCGCGATGAGCGCATCGGTGGCGGCTTCGAACACGGCCTCGAGCCGGCTGTGCTCCGCGGCCACCGCGCCGAGCAGCTCCTGCACGCGCCGGGCCATGGTGTTGAAGCTGTGCGTAAGCTCCTCGCCCGGCCCGGTGGCGCCCGGCGCCCGAACATCGAATTCGCCGGCGGCGAAGCGGTCGGCGGCGCGCGCGACTTCCGCCAGTGTGCGGGTCGGGCGGAGGAACACGAGCGCCCCCGCGAGGATGAACACCACGGCCAGCAGAAGCGCTTCGAGGAACCACGCCGAAACCGGCTGGCCCGCTTCGTGACCAACGGCGCCAACGAGCAGCCCCGCCACGGCTCCCGTGCCCGCCAGCAACCCCCCGCGCAGCATCAGGTCGCGGCTCATGGCTTACCCTTCGAACAGGTAGCCGCTTCCGCGCACCGTTCGCAGCCGCGCCGGCGCCGCCGGGTCACCCTCGATCTTCTGGCGCAGCCAGCGGATATGGACATCCACGGTCCTCGCCCCGCCTTCGAAGTCGTACCCCCATACCTCATCGAGTATCTGTTCGCGGGAGAACACACGGGCGGGGTGTTGTGCGAAGAATAACAGGAGGTCGAACTCCTTGGGTTTGAGCCGAAGTGGAGTTCCGTCGCGGCTCACCTCGCGCCGTTCGGGGTCGATGCGCAGGTCGCCCGAGATCAGCGCGCCGTTGCGCGGGCTCGCTTCGGGGGCCGGGACCGTCCGGCGCAGCAATGCCCGCACGCGCGCCAGCAGCTCCTTCATGCTGAACGGCTTCGCCATGTAGTCGTCGGCGCCGATATCGAGCCCGGCCACGCGGT
>JBLNCO010000003.1:0-6381 GCA_050260715.1 Hyphomicrobiales bacterium
AACCTGCCATCCGAACAGGGTGCGCTCGCGCTCGCTTCGGAGACGGACCTCGACGCCCTGCTGGAGGTTGCTTCGGCACTGCGGGACCGTGCGCACCGGAACGTCATCTCCTATTCGCGGAAGGTGTTCATCCCGCTGACGCAGCTCTGCCGGGACGTGTGCCACTACTGCACCTTCGCGAAGCCGCCCGTGCCGGGCCAGCGTGCCTATCTGACGCCGGAGGAGGTGCTGGACATCGCGCGGGCGGGCGCGGCGGCCGGCTGCAACGAGGCGCTGTTCACGCTCGGGGACAAGCCTGAGCTGCGCTACAAGGTGGCGAAGCGCGAGCTGGCCGAGCTCGGGCACAAAACGACCATTTCGTACCTGGCCGCCATGGCCGAACTGGTGCTGAAGGAGACCGGACTGCTCCCGCATGCGAACCCGGGCGTCATGACGCGCGAGGAAATCGCGGCGCTGCGCCGGGTGTCGGTGTCGCAGGGCATCATGCTCGAAAGCGTGTCGGAGCGGCTGCTGCAGCGCGGCCAGGTGCACTACGGCTCACCGGACAAGGACCCGCAGGCTCGCCTGGAGACGATCCGCCTGGCGGGGGAGCTCCAGGTGCCATTCACGTCGGGCATCCTGATTGGCATCG
The DNA here is from genome assembly GCA_050260715.1 of Hyphomicrobiales bacterium. Taxonomy (GTDB): domain Bacteria; phylum Chloroflexota; class Dehalococcoidia; order Tepidiformales; family Tepidiformaceae; genus JALOAP01. The sequence goes on from JBLNCO010000003.1 coordinate 632, forward strand.
GCGAGACGCGCGAAGAGCGCATCGAATCGTTCCTGGCCCTGCGGCGGCTGCACGAAGCGTACGGGCACATCCAGGAGATCATCGTCCAGAACTTCCGGGCGAAGCCGGACACGAAGATGGCCAACGCGCCGGAACCGGACCTCGACGACCTGCTCTGGACGATCGCGGTGGCGCGCATCGTCTTCGGGGCGGAAATGAACATCCAGGCGCCGCCGAACCTGAGCTACGACGAGTATCCGCGGCTCGTGGCCGCCGGGCTGAACGACTGGGGCGGGGTGTCGCCGGTAACGCCGGACCACGTGAACCCCGAGGCGCCCTGGCCCCATTTGGAAGAACTGCGGCGAAACACGGCCGCCTGCGGCAAGGTGCTGACGGAGCGGCTGGCCATCTACCCGGGGTACGCGCTCGACGGCGAGCGGTGGCTCGACGAGAGGCTGCGCACACCGGTGGTCCGCGCGATCGACGCTGATGGGTTCGCAAAAATGGAGCGCTGGTCGCCGGGCGATGCGGATGTCGAACCGCCGGCCGAGCTCGTCCCCGGGGCGGCGAAGCACCTCCCGGGCGACACGTCGACGCCCGAAGTGCGGGAGATCCTCGCGCGGACGCTGGCTGGCGGTGAGCTGAGCGAGGCCGACATCGTGCGGCTGTTCCAGGCGCGCGGCGACGACTACCACGCGGTGTGCCATGCGGCCGACGAGCTTCGGCGGCGCGTCAACGGCGAGCGCGTGACCTATGTGGTCAACCGGAATATCAACTACACGAACATCTGCTACTTCCGCTGCCAGTTCTGCGCGTTCGCGAAGGGGAAGCTGAGCGAGTCGCTGCGCGGCACGCCGTACGACCTCGGCGCGGAGGAGATCCAGCGGCGCACGCGGGAAGCATGGGAGCGGGGCGCGACGGAAGTCTGCATGCAGGGTGGCATCCACCCCGAGTACACGGGCCAGACGTACCTCGACATCCTTCGCGCCACGAAAGAGGCGGTGCCGGAGATGCACGTGCACGCCTTCTCGCCGCTCGAGGTGTCGCAGGGTGCGGAGACGCTCGGGATAACCATCACCGAGTTTCTCATCCGGCTTCGCGAGGCGGGGCTCGGGACGCTGCCGGGCACCGCCGCCGAGGTGCTCGACGACGAGGTCCGCAAGACCCTCTGCCCCGACAAGCTGACGACCGAGAAGTGGCTCGATGTGGTCGAGCGGGCGCACAAAGTGGGCTTCCGGACGACCTCGACGATTATGTATGGGCACATCGACGGGCCCGTGAACTGGGCGCGGCACCTGGTGCGGCTGCGCGACCTCCAGAAGCGCACGGGCGGCATCACCGAGTTCGTGCCGCTGCCCTTCGTGCACATGGAAGCGCCCATCTACCTCAAGGGGAAGGCGCGCAGCGGCCCCACGTTCCGGGAGGCGGTGCTGATGCACGCGGTCGCGCGGCTGGCGCTGCACCCGTACATCCGGAACATCCAGGTGTCGTGGGTAAAGATGGGCGCCGAAGGGGCGAAGGCGTGCCTGAACGCGGGCGCGAACGACATGGGCGGCACGCTCATGAACGAGAGCATCTCGCGGGCGGCGGGAGCGTCGTTCGGGCAGGAGCTTCCGCCGGAGCGGATGGAAGAGCTCATCCGCTCCATCAAGCGGGTCCCGCAGCAACGGACGACCCTCTATGGGATCGCACCGGAGGACCGGCAGATCGCCTCGTTCGGGGCGCCGCCGCTGGCCGAGATCGTGCTGACGCCGGTGAAGAAGTACGAGCGGCGCCGCGAAGGTGCCGCTGCGAGCGCGTGAACCCGAACGAGCTCGCGGCGCTGTTCTCCTTGGACCGGCGGAAGGCCGCTGCCAACCTGCTCAAGCACGGGGTGCGGTTCGAGGAGGCGGCATCCGTACTGCTCGACAGCAGGCCGGTAACGGACGTCGACGAGAGGCACACTCAGCACGAACCACGGTCGGGGACAGTTTGGAATGTCGCTGGCGGGTCGGGTGCTGGTTGTGGAACATGCCGAAGACGGGGACCTGATCCGAATCATTAGCGGGCGGCCCGGGGCAAGGGGCGAAACAAGAAGCTATGCAAGCCGACAACGACGACGTTGAGATGAAGGACGAATACGACTTCTCGGGTGGAGTACGCGGGAAGTTCGTGGAGCGTTTCCGCGAGGGAAGCAACCTTGTCGTGATTGACCCCGACCTTCATGCGGAGTTCCCGGATTCGGAGTCAGTGAACGAGGCGCTCCGGCTGCTGCTGCGGCTGCGCAAGGAGCTGCTGAAGGCGGGATAAGCCAAGAGCCGTGGCATACGCGAGAAGCGGGCCGGTCGAATGACCGGCCCTCTCGCTGTCGGTGTTCGGTACGGCTAGAGCGGGCCGGGGTCGACCGTGCCGCCGTCGTGAACGACAGGCGGCGCTGGCCACTTGTCGAACCTGGCGGTGTGCCAGGCTGAGCCGGCGCACCGGACAGTGCCGCCCCGACATGGAAGTCGCGGAAGCACGACGCCGCAGGTTGAGCGCTACACTGCACCAAACGCCGGGAACGCACGATCGGAGACCCGCATGGATGCAAAGCAGGTAGCGGAGGAGCTGGCCCAGCCGGGCGCCAGGGCGCTGCTCGAACAGCCCCTTCTCCGGCTGGCATACAACGGCCTCGACGGGCTCCCGCGCGTCGTGCCCGTCGGGTTCCTCTGGACGCGCGGCCGCATCGTCGTGTGCACCGCAACGACCTCTCCGAAGGCCCGGGCGTTGGCCGCCCGGCCGGAGGTCGCCGTGACCATCGACACGGGCGAGACACCCGGGGACGCGCGATCGCTCCTGATTCGCGGCAAGGCCGAGCTCGAGACGGTGGACGGAGTGCCCGAGGAGTTCATCGCGATGAGCGCGAAGGGCCTTCCGCCCGAGCAGGTGCCGCTGTTCGAAGAGAACGTCCGCCGCATGTACCCGCAGATGGTGCGCATCTCGATCGTGCCGGCGTGGGCGCGGTTCTACGATTTCGGCGCCGGGCGCGTGCCGCGCTTCCTGATGGACCTTGCCGCGAACGCCTGAGGGACGTCGCCGAGCCAGGGCTGCCCGTTCGGCGCAAACACACGAAGGCCGGTCGAATGACCGGCCTTCTCGCTCTTGGTGTTCGGTGCGGCTAGAACTGGCTGGGGTCGACCGTGCCTTCGTCGCCGGTGCCGTTTCCGCCGCGGTCGTGCGGGCAGCCGTCCTTGCCCTCGGGCGAGGGGGTGGCCGGCGTCTCGGTGGGCTCCTGGAGGAGCGTGCTGGGGCTGTTCGAATTAGATGTGCTGTCGCCTTCGTTGCTCTGCCCAGCGAACGCGGCGGCACCGCCGACAATGGCCGCGAGCGCGGCTGGGGCGGCGACGGCGAGGGCCATCCGATTCAGGACCGATGCCATAGGGGCCTCCGGTTGCGTGTCACCCCCAGGGGTGCATGCAGCAAGCTAGCGTTGGCGGCGGAAATGCGACGTTCAGAAAAAAGCGCACATTTACCACCCGCATCCGCTGTTATCGGATTGCCATTTCGGTCTCGGGGTCGAAGGCCATGATGCTATCGGTGTCGAAGGCGACGAGCATCTCCTGGCCGGGGCGGGCGCGGCTGCGCGGGTCGAACCGTCCGAGGAACTGGTGGTCGCCGGAGACGAGGTGCACGAGCGTTTCGTTGCCCATCAACTCCGTTACGTCGACCTGTGCCTTGACTTCGGCGGTTTCGGTGCCGGTTGGGCGGAACTCGGCGTCGTGGATGTGCTCGGGGCGGACGCCGATGATGACCGGCTTTCCCACGTAGGGCTGGAGCGACTGCTGTTGCTGGGCCGGGATGGGCAGCTGGAACGACCCGAGGTCGACCACCATCGATTCGCCCGGGCTGGCCACCGTACCCCGGAAGAAGTTCGTCGAGGGGCTGCCGATGAACCCGGCGACAAACACGTTCACGGGCTTTTCGTAGAGCTCCTGGGGCGTGCCGAGCTGCTGGAGGACGCCGAGGTTGAGCACGGCGATGCGCGTCGCCATCGTCATCGCCTCGACCTGGTCGTGCGTGACGTAAATGAACGTGGTGCCGAGCCGCTGGTGGAGCTTGCTGATTTCGGCGCGGGTCTGGACACGCAGCTTCGCATCGAGGTTCGAAAGCGGCTCATCGAGGAGGAAGACCGCGGGGTCGCGGACGATAGCGCGGCCGAGCGCCACGCGCTGGCGCTGGCCACCGGAGAGCTGGCGCGGCTTGCGGGAAAGGAGCATTTCGATGCCGAGCAGCTCGGCGGCTTCGCGCACGCGGCGGTCGATTTCGTGCTTGTCGACCTTTCGCAGGGAGAGGCCGAAGGCCATGTTGTCGTAGACCGACATGTGCGGGTAGAGGGCGTAGGACTGGAACACCATGGCGATGTCGCGGTCCTTCGCGGCGACATCGTTGACGACGCGGTCGCCGATGCGGATGGTGCCCGAGGAGATGGTTTCGAGGCCGGCGAGCAGCCGAAGGGTGGTGGACTTGCCGCAGCCCGAAGGCCCGACGAGCACCAGGAATTCGCGGTCGGGGATCTCCATCGAGAGGTCGTTGACGGCGATGACCTCGTCGTAGCGCTTGTACACGTGTTCGAAGGTGACCCCGGCCATCAGTTTCCTCGCAGCCTCGATGCTAGCCCTTCACGGCGCCGGCCAGGATGCCCTGGACGAAGTAGCGCTGGAGGGCGAAGAAGATGATGAGCGGCACGACCATCGACACGAACGCGGCGGCGGTGAGGAGCTGGTACGACGATCCGAACGAGCTGACCAGGCTGGTGATGCGCACCGTCATCGGGGCGAGCTGCGGGTCGCCGAGGAGGATGAGCGCGACGAGCAGGTCGTTCCAGACCCAGAGGAACTGGAAGATGGCGAGCGCGGCGAGCGCGGGCATCGAGAGCGGCATGACGATGCGGAAGAAGACGCGGGTGTCGCTGGCGCCATCGAGGTAGGCCGACTCGAAGAGGTCGCGCGGGAGCGAACCGAAGAAGTTTCGCAGGAGGAAGATGGCGAAGGGGAGGCCGTAGGCGCAGTGCGCTAACCAGATGCCCACGAAGCTGCTGGTCCCGAAGACGCGCCCGCCGATGATGGGCATTTCGGCATCGACTTCGAGCCAGCTGTAGAGCCGGAGCACCGGGATGAGGGTCATCTGCAGGGGGACGACGAGGAGCGCGACCATGATGAGGAAGAGCGCGTTGCGGAAGGGGAACTCCATCCACGCGAAGGCGTAGGCGGCCATCGAGGCGATGAGCAGCACGAGGAGCGTCGCGGGGATGGTGATGATGAGGCTGTTGACGAAGGCGCGGCCCATCCCGCGCTGGTCGAGGACGGCGCGGTAGTTCGAGGTCGTGAAGTCCCAGGAGCCGAAAGCGTGCCACCACCCGGAGCTGGAGATCTCGGTCGGGTCGCGGAAGGAGCTGATCAGGAGCGCGATGGTGGGGATGCTCCAGAGGGCGATGAGGCCGATGAGCACGAGGTGCAGGGGAAGGCGCGCGGCGAAGGAGCGGGCTCGCTCGCCGAGGGTGCGCCGCTCCCGGGCTGCCACGCCGAAATCGCGATCTTCCATCGGCCGCGATATCACCGGATCTCCTCCTGGAACTGGAAGCGGCGCAGGCTCAGGACCATCACCGGCACGACGGCAACGAGCAGCACCACCGCCAGCGCGGCCCCCACGCCAAAGTCCCGGACGACAAACGCCTCTTTGAAGAAGAGCGTGGCGACCACATCGGTTTTGAAACGGCCACCGGTCATGACCCAGACGAGGTCGAAGATCTTGAG
>JBLNCO010000004.1:0-2823 GCA_050260715.1 Hyphomicrobiales bacterium
CCCGCAAGGCGCTGGGCGTGGTGGCCGTGCCCGCCATCATCGCCGTGGTGGTGGCGGTGACCCTGCTCGTCCGCGCGCTGTTCTAGGAGGCCGATTCGCTGGCGGCCGGGGCGATTGCAGCACGGACCGCCTTCGGCACCCGGAACCGCGGCAGTTCCATGAGCAGGAACGCCGTGGCCGCGATGACGCCAATCACCACCAGGATAGAGCGCGCCCCGGCGTACTCCGTCCCGATACCGGTCAGCAGCAGTGGCGCAACCACCATCGCCTCGGTGAGCGTCTCTTCGACTGCGAAGACGCGGGCCTGCTGGCCATCGGGCGCCGTCTCCGTGAGCGTGACGCGCGCGGCCGTGAGCGACGTCGTCAGCACGATGCCGAGCAGGAACGCCACCGGCAGCGCGACCGCGAACGTCGTGTTCATCGAGGCTTCGAGCTCGGCGATCGGCGGCACCTGGCTGTACTGCGCCATCGCCGTTACGCCGTAGTCGAGGGCCGCGAACGCGAACACCGCGACGATCATCCCGGCGAGCGAGAAGCGCATCGCGTTGTACGCCGAATCGAGCGTCAGCGAGCGGTGCGACCAGATGAGCCCCACGCCGATGCCGACAATGCCCGGGATGAGCAGGAACACCAGGCTCTCTTCGCCCAGGCCCATGTCGCGCTGCATGTAGAAGGGCAGCGCGATAACGATTGCCCGCGAGACGATCGTCTTGAACGCCAGCGTGACCACGGCGTAGCCGGCGCGGCGCTCGCGGATGAAGAAGCGGCACGTTTCGCCGAAGCAGTAGGCCTGGCGCGCCGGCAGTTCGATGGCGGCGTCGGTGGAGCGCAGGAGCTGGCCGAGGAGTGCCGCGAACAGCGTGACCCCCGCGAAGCCCAGCGCGGCGCCAAGCAGCATCATTTCGCTGCCACCCCAGAAGTAGAGCGCCGGGGCGAGCACCAGCATGCCCGCACCCTGCCCCGCGTACTGGATGGCGATGCTGAACGAATGGGCACGGCTCGAGCGGTTTGGCTGTAGCGTGCGGATGAGCGCAATCTCGGATGGCGAGTAAACCTGCGAAACCGCCGAATAGGCGAACGCGATCACCCAGGCCCGCTCGCCGCCGCCAAGCAAGAACAGCGCGGCGAGCACGGTCCCCAAGCGCAGCGCGGCGCCAATCGGGTAGGCGCGCGCCGGGCCGAGCTTATCGACCGTCGCGCCCCCGAGCGGCCCGAGCACCAGCGCCGGGATAAGGATGGCCACGAACAGGCTGGAAAGATCGATTGCCGCGCTCGAACTCGTGCCGGCGGCGATGAACAGCGTTGCCAGCAACAGGTTTTGCGCGGCCTGTGCAAGGAACTTGGCCGCGAAATAGAGGGACTGTTCCCTCGTCGACCCCCCGGACCGAACCACCACGTCTGCTCCCCCTTCGACGACCTGCCGGCCCTGCCTTTCGCGGGGCCTGCGTGAAGTCCTGAGAGCACAGACTGATGTGTTCCGGCTCTCCGAACGCCTACGGGGTTAGCTGACGGGTTCGGCGTCGAAGTTCGCCTATGCGCGTCCTGCGCAATACACCCCAAAACGGTGGTTCCCCCGTTCGCCCGGGAGTACCGGGCGATTCGGCACGTTCACGATACCACGAATACGCCGCCCTGCCAGTGAGCGGATGTGGCGAGAAGTGTCCATGCGACGAAAATCAGGGTTTACTTCGTTACAAGGTAAAGCTGGCGGCCATGGCCGCTCGCCGCCAGCGAGAACGCTGAAATTGTCGCGTACGAGCGTGTTATGCCGGGCGACACACCGGCCCTTCATGCTGGACTGCGGGTGGTGCTCCGATGCGCCTCCCGAATCACCTGGAGGGTACGGAGCATGGGAATCCTGGCCTGGCTTCTTTTCGGCCTTATCGCGGGCGCCATCGCCCAGATCATTCTCCCCGGCGACGATCCCGGCGGTAGTGGCGCCCTGGGGATCCTCATCACCATCGTCATCGGCATCGTCGGCGCATTTATCGGCGGCCTCATCGGCTCCGCGCTCGGCTTTGGCGGCGTCACGGACTTCGACATCGGCAGCATGCTCATCGCGATTCTCGGCGCCATCATCCTGCTGATCGCCTGGAGGCTCATCGCGAGAAACACCGTCGAACATGCGTAACGCGTGAGGCGTGAGCGCCGCTCAGCGCCTCCGCCCACCTGCCACAAGCGGGAAATGGAGGGCCACCCCAGTGGGTGGCCCTTCGTTCTGTGCGGCGCACTTCCCCCGGGAAGCGCGTCATCGCTCATCCCACGGAACTTTTCCCGTACACTATGGCCCGCACGGGGACCCTCGAGGCCCCAAAGCAGGCGGTACCCATGCTCCTCGCTCTCGATATCGGGAACACGTCTATCCATATCGGCCTGTTCGACGACGACAAGCTGAGCGCGACCTGGCGCATCGGCGTCGAAACCGAGCGCATGCCCGACGAGTATGGCGTCTTCCTCCTCACGCTCCTGTTCACGCGGCGGCTCGGCCCGAACGACATCGATGCCTGCATCATCGGCTGCGACGTGCCACCGATGATCCCGACGTTCCAGTCGGTGTGCCGCAAGTACTTCAATATCGAACCGCTCGTCGTGGGCCACGGGCTGCGCACCGGCGTCCGCATCCTCTATGACAACCCCAAGCAGCTCGGCGCCGACCGGATCATCGATGCGGTGGCCGCGATCAAGCAGTACGGCGCGCCGGTCATCGTGGTCGACTTCGGCACCGCAACCGTGTTCGATGCCGTGAACTCCCAGGGCGACTACCTCGGCGGCGCCATCGCCCCGGGCATCGGCATCGCCAGCGAGGCGCTGTTCAGCCGCGCG
>JBLNCO010000005.1:0-6733 GCA_050260715.1 Hyphomicrobiales bacterium
TAGGCGCCCACGGAGGCCGCGTCTTCCAGATACCAGCACGTGCGCCCGTCCGGACCGGCCCCGGAAGACGAGCCCCTCGCCCTCGCGGAAGATGCGGACCTCGTTCCCCTGCGCGACCAGCTCCGCCTTTTCGTCGCCGGCGGGCATCTCCGCGATTAGCGCTCTTTCAGAAACCACCCGCTGCGCTTCTCGCTAAAAAGGAACTTGATTCCTTTCCGTTCAAGAGTCCGCATCGCGGGGGCGAGCTCTGACCGGGACCCAAACACCCACAGCGCGCCACCCTTCGGGCGCTTGTCCTCAACTCGCAATCCCTGTGCCCGGAAGTACCCAGCGGCAGCGGCGGCCGAGGTCACACGGGCGAGATCGCCATCGTTGTCAAGACTGGCTTCACGCGCTTGTGGTTGTCGGTGAGGCCCAACCTGGGTTGCTTCGAACAACCGTGCTTGCCGTTCGGGCCGACGGTCGGGTTCCGGGGAAACGTCCGCCTGTCGTCGCGCTTCGACAACAACCGCCGGACCATTAACGGGCGACTTCTCTGGTTCGGATGAGAATGTGCGGCGGGAATCCGAAAACCGACCGCCGGTATCGGCGAGGCCATCCGGCTCCTCTGTGTCCCAGGCTTCAGCCGTGCCCGGCGACGACTCCAACCATTCGGAGAGCAGCTCGCTGGCTCTTTGCTTCACGCGCTCGAGCAGTTCGTTCCATTGACGTGTCCCGCTCGCTGATCCCTGACGTTCCTGGCCCAACGGCCTGATCCCGAGCTCATCGAGTCTCGCGATGAGGTGGCGGAAGGCGGCTTCAGGATCTCTGTAGAAATCGCTTCCCCTGACTCGATAGAATTGCCAACCCGTCCGCTCCAGGAGCGCCTGCCGATCAAGGTCCGAGCGGATTTGGTCCGTCGACGAGTGGAACGCGGCACCGTCGCATTCGACCGCGATGCGGGATGACTCACCTTCAACGACGATGTCGATGCGGTACGCCCCGACCGCATACTGCGGCTTCACACGATAGCCCGCATCTACAAGCCGACGGATCACCTCCTCCTCGAAGGGTGATTCGGCCTTGCTGATAGCGTCTGCTTTCGTTCGGCTGGCAGAGGCGGGATCCGCCGCCCATTGGAGCAGGCGCCAGCGCAGGTCTTCCGTCTTCAGGTCGCGTTGGTGGTCGAGGGAGTGGACGACCCAGAGCTGGTCCTTCGCACGGCTCGCAGCCACGTTATAACGCTTCTTAAACCGTTCGCCGGCGTCTCCGCGGAGCGGGAGTGGTGGCGTTTCGGGAGGCCGGTCAACCATCGAGAGGAAGACCACGTCGCGTTCATCGCCCTGGAAGTGCGGAGGGGCACCGCAGAGGATTCGGCTCTCCTGGTAGCGATTTGGCGGAACAACGTTCCGGAGAAGTTGCTCTATCCGGAGCGACTGCTCCGCCCCTAAGAGCGAGACTACACCGAAGGTCAGCCCACGGTACTCTGGTTGCTCAAGGCACGCGGCCAGGAGCGCCGCGATAATCCTTGCTTCCTCTTCGTTGACCTTGCTTCCGTTGGCGGGGCCAGTCTGGACACGATAGGACACCACCGGCGGCCCCACCCTGGCGCTGGAAGGTTCGCGAAGCGGGATGATCTCACCGCCATACGCGAGGCTGTTGCTAAACGAGATGATGTCCGGTACGCAGCGAAAATGCTCGCGAAGCCGAACGACGCCACGGAATGCGGTGGAGGCGAGCTGGTAAACCGATGCCTGGCCGTCGTAGAGCTCGCGGTTAGGTATCCCTCTGAGGTAGGTGTCGATCATCGATGTCATATCGTCGATGCGATCCCCGACCGAATCCGGTGTCACCTGCTGATCGTCACCAACGACAATGACACTCTTGCCCAGATACCAGGCGATCAATCCAAGCGCGTCGGCCTGGCTGGCCTCATCGATGATCACGACGTCGAACCGCTGGGTGCGCGGGTCGAAAGCTTCGGCCACCCTCGCTAACGGAGCGATCCAGACAGGAACGGCGCGGCGGGCGACGCTCATATGCTGCCGGGCAGCCTCGCGAAGGCGGGCCGCCCGCCTTCCGGTGCCCTTGCCGATCTTCTTGACCAGCTCTACGTAGCCGCTCAGCGCTTGACGGTCGGCAGGGTCCGTGTTCTTCGCCTGCATGGCCCAGGAACGGCGGTCGATGAGCTCCGTGGTCTGGTCTCTCAGTCGTCGCCGGAGTTCCCGTATCTCAGCGATTAGGTTCGAGGTCGTGGGCCCCTTCCGCGAATCGAGCGCCTGTTGAAGTTGCTTCCACTCCCAGGCCGCGGCGGGATCCCCTGGCGGTTGGTTCCGATCGTGAGGAGCCCGGCGATTGCTGATCGCCTCAGCCCATTCGGGCGCCACTGCGGAGAGCCTGGAGAGGAGCGTCGCTCGCTGCTCGGCGACGGCTCGGCGCTCGTGGAGCGACTTCAACCGCTCGTACGCTAGGCCGTAGTCGGCGGGCACCCCTGACAAAATCGAATTCAAGAGTTGCCCGACTGGCCGGTTGGGATCGGCATGTCCGGAGAACGTCGAGAGCCGCTCGATAAGGGCCTTATCGAATGCGGCCATTGCGGAAAGACGAAGCCGAACGCACTCGGCGTCGACCGCTGGCTGGATACGGGCTGCGACCGCCTCTCCGGCTGCTGCCCACCAGTCAGCGCCGCTGGCGTCCTTCGGCGGCAGGAATTCATCAAGGTCGAAACCGAGGTGTCGTGCCTGTTCGGCGGCAGAGCGAATTAGGGCCGGCCGCCTCTCAAGGGCGTCCTGCAACTTCTCGGCGACAGGGCGCATCTCCCCTTCGGCGTCCATCGTACCGTCGGGGAGCGGCTCTCCGAGGGGGGTCATCAACGCCTCCCACCGGGGCTTTAGTACCAGGAGCTTCGCCTCCGGCAGCAGCACTTCCCTCAACGCCTCGAAGTGCGCGACCGTGGCGGGCCGCTCGCCGAGTACCGTGACCTGCTCAATGAGGCGCTTCCACTCCCTCCGCATGAAAAGAGGTACGCGGGCCAGGGATTTGCCCGATCTCAACCGCACGAGTATCCGTTCCACCGTCTCAAGCGTCGTCACGGAGCGCGACGCGGCCCCGAGCGAGACGGCATGTGTCTGCTGCGCCAGCCGTCTGCCTCGCAAAGCGGTGACCCAGTCCTGCAGGTCTCCGAGCAGGAGTTGCCACGGCTTCGCCTCATCGTCGCCGTGCACTGCGGCGTCGAGGGCTGTCCTGTACCAGCGCGGGGTGGCAGCGAGGCCGGCGTACGCCTCTCTCATCTGAGCCGCGAAGGACTGAAGCGTCTCCTCGTCGCGCGCCCCTTCGCGCCAGAGCCGCAGCTCGAACCCAGCAAACTCACTCAGCCTCTCTCTTTCGGCATGGGTGCGCTCGAACTCGGCTGGGGCAGGTAACCCGCTGGGATCAGGTAACGACCCGGAGATATCTCTGAGGTCGTCGGAGGACAGCTGCTCGTTCGAGGCGTAGAGCATCCGCACCTCCGACGACGACAGGGGAAGCGGTACGCCTGAGGAGATCTGGCCGGGGATCCAGGAGTTGGCATCACTCCCGGTCCGCACCTTCTTGGCAGCTTCGATCGGCGAGTACTCCTTGCCCGCGATGACGATGGCGGAGTATTCACCCTGCACCGAATCGAGAAGCCGGGTGCGCGCCCTGCGGATGTCGGCGAGCGTCTGTTGCCTCCTCGCGCTGATCTGCTCCGCCTCACGAGCAAGCTGATCCTCCGAGCTGGAAGAGAGGCGTCTCCCGATCTCGGTTACCGCGTCCTTGAGCTGCTGATTCCCGGCAGCATCCCCTTCGAGCACGCTGACGCAAAGAGGCTGGAGCTCGGGGACGACCTTATCGCGCAGCACCCGGAGCGCTTTGGTCGTATGGCTCGTGACCAGAACGGTCTTGCCGTTGGCAAGAAGATGCCCAATGAGATTCGCAATCGTGTGCGTCTTGCCCGTGCCGGGGGGGCCCTGCACAAGCACTGCTCCGTAGCGCGACAGCCTGCGGGCGATTTCGAGCTGTTCTCGGTTGGCCTCCTTCGTTAGAAGGACATCCTTGGCTTCGTCGCCCTGCTCGAACGGGTCAACAACGTCGATATCAGCGCCCAGCGATGGATGGACTCCAACGAGTGCCGATAAGGACTCTGGGATCTCCCCGCCATCCGCGAGGTCTTCCTTGATCGCCTGAATCGCCGCTTCGAACCCGAGTGCTCGGGTTCTCATGAAGAGAACTGGGGCCCGGACAATCTGGGGAAAGGCGCGGCTCGGCGGCGGGTCGGCAAAGCCTCGATATTGCCCTTCCGGATGCAGTTCGCCAGCTGCCCGGCGCAGGAAATCATCGGTAGCCGCCGCGCCGAGGGGGTGGGGGCGCTCGCGCTCCACTGTCTCGAGCAACCTGCCAACGACCATTGGATCGACACCCAAGGCTCGAAGCAGCCCGGCGTAAAGTTCAGGCGGGCGGTCGGCTTCGACGACGGTGAACGTGGGACCGTTGGCACCGTTGGGGTCGTATTCGAGCTGAAGTCGCTGAATGAGCAGGGGATGCATCGCCGGCACGCCGCCGGACTCCCAGCTCAGGATCCCGTCGCCCACGGCGAGCTCGTACCGCTCTCCCTCACGCTGGAGTGTCGCGTGAACGTCCCAAAGCCACTGGAAGAGCCGCAGCGCGACGAAGTCCTCCTTCACACGGACGGCCCAGAGGTCCCTGGATTGCTTCCAGTCGACTAAGCGGGACGCGCTGTCCGGGTCCAGATCGATGTGGCCGAGTTCGGGGTCGTCCCGGTTGCCAGACCACGACGCTTCCCGAGTCGGGTCATCCCAGCCCGGGTCGAGCCAGACGCCCAGGCCAACAGGCGGGCGAGGCGCCTCGGGTATCTGGGGCCGAGTCACCTTGAGGACAAGGCCATCATCATCGCCCGAGGGCCCCCCATTGTCACTGATGTCTTCAAACTCAGCGCGAGCCACGTGCGAAGAAGCAGGCAGGTTGCTCCACCACCACACTTTTTCGTGGCGAGTCACCTCACGAACGACCGGGTTGCGCTTCTGGTTGAACGCCTCCAGAAAGTCGAACAGTCGTGATACGAGCGGCCGTGCGTCATCCATGCGGATCGTCCCAACCGTGGCAAGCGTGTGGCGGAGCGAGTCGGTGTTGGCTGTCAGACAGCAGTGACGGCATGGCAGATCGCTCGTTGCCCGAAATACTCGGATTCTGGGGGCGACGATTCTCGCAGGCAAGAGCGTCAGAACCTGTCGCAACTGCACCGCGTGTTCCAAGCCGGACGCGATACACGCAGCCACGGAGAAGGCGCCTTCGAGCCCGCCGATCTTCGCCTGGAGGCCGTCGCCGCTCCGGGCAAGCTGCTGCATGGCTTCCTGCGCCGGCTTGGCGTTGCCCAGGAAGACGATCTCCAGCTTTCGTTCAGCCATGGCCCTTCTTCTTCAGCGCGTTCGCGTACTCCTCCAGGTAGCGCCGCATCACGAGGAACTCGTCCAGGTGCAGCGCCCAGAACTCGGCCGGCGTCAGGCCGAAGACGTGGCAGAACTCGGGGAGGGCGCCGAGCCACCGCCCGCGCCGGCCGCGATGGGGACCAGGCTGGCCAGCTCGCTCACCTTCACCCGGCGCACGTCATCCAGCGTGTAGGCCGGGTCTTCGCGGCGCTTCACCAGCCAGACGAAGGCCTGCACCGCCTTGAGCGTGGGCTGCCAACCGTCGGTGAGGGTCATCGGGTCGATGCCCGTCGCCCCGGCGAAGTCCCTCCAGCTCGCCCAGGTCCAGCTCGTTGATGTCGAAGACGAACGCCATCGCTTCCTCCTTACGCAGGCGCGGACTTGAAGATCTCGTCGAAGATGTCGGCCCACTCCTCGGACGCAGTCCTGAGCCGGCGCCGGACGGTCGGCCAGAGGAAGTAGCCCTCGCGGCCGCGGTGGGGAGGGAACTGGCGGGTGCGCGGGCGGGCACCGCCGCCGAACTCCTGGCCGTAGAACTCGGGGACCCGGGCGCCGCCGGCGGTCACGCGCGCCTCCCGTCCGGAGGCCTGCGGGCGGATAGACGCTTTGGACCGGGTCGAGACCGACGCGCCCGCTGTGCTTCGGGCCTCGTCCGCGACGCTCTCGACGAGCCGTTTGTTCACCTGCTGGAGCTGACCCGCCAGCTCCGGGTCGGCGGCGCGCAGCTCGCGTTGCAGCTCCTTGAGCCCGCGCACTTCGGCCGCCAGCATTCGGCCCTTCGTCACCACCGCTAGGCCGCCGTGTCCGTGGTGCGCTGCTCGATCGTGATGACCGGGTTCACGCCGTCCGCCAGGGCCTTGAACGGCCGTGGCTGCATGACGATGTCCGGGCCACCGACCTTCGGCGTGGAGCCGCGGTAGGCGACCTTGGGGAGCGTGACGGTAAGCTTGAACGGCCCCCCGCCGGCGATGACGTTCGGCGACGTGAACGTCAGCACGAGCTGCGCCTGCGTGCCCGCGACCCAGTCGGCGTAGGCGCCGACGTCCTCGAACTCGCACTCCAGCTCGCCCTCGATGACCGCTTCGCCGTTCGCCATGGGCTCGCGCTTCACGTTGCCCAGGCCGCGGCGGTCCGTCGCGAGGGCGTTACGGCCCTTCACGCTGCCGGACTTCACGAACGTCGAGACGCCGCCGACCGTGAGGGCGCCTTCGGTGAAGACGAACACCTCGGAGCCGGCCGGGTAGCTGGCCGCGGCCAGCGCGGTCGCGGTCGTGACCGTGGCGAAGTCG
>JBLNCO010000006.1:0-22097 GCA_050260715.1 Hyphomicrobiales bacterium
GCGTGCCACGGCGACGGCGTTCGCGGTCATGCGGGCACCTCGATGCGCGAGGGCGCATGGACGCGGCGCCGCTCAGCGGCGGGCGCGTAGAACGCGAATACGGCAGCGGTTGTCAGCCCGAACCAGACGCCCGCCGCGATGGCGGTATGCGCGACGGTCAGCGTATCGGGGAAGGTGTACCAGACGTTGAACGCGCCCACGATCACCTGCGCGACGTAGAGCGCGATGACGGCGATCGCGGCGGGCGCAGCCCAGAAGAGGCGGTCGCGCGCGCGCCAGGCCGCGATGAGGAACGGGACGATGAGGAACACCAGCGCCCCCGCGAGGTAGCGGTGGACCATGTGCGTGATCTCCTGGTCGTCGTTCGCCGGAACCACCGAGCCGTTGCAGAGCGGCCAGCCCGAGCAGGCGGTGCTGGCGCCACTTTCGGCCATGTA
Organism: Hyphomicrobiales bacterium; assembly: GCA_050260715.1. Taxonomy (GTDB): domain Bacteria; phylum Chloroflexota; class Dehalococcoidia; order Tepidiformales; family Tepidiformaceae; genus JALOAP01. The sequence goes on from JBLNCO010000006.1 coordinate 438, forward strand.
CCCGCCGATCCACATCGTGACTGCCAGCCAGCCCATGGCGGCGGCAGCGAGCGCACCCACGCGATGCGCAGCGGCGGCGTTCGCCGCTGAGGTCAGGCGATGGCGGTGCGCCGGGTCTTCGAGGTACATCGAAACGGCGACGGCGATTTCGCAGCCGAGCACCAGCATCGCGGTCACCAGGTGCGTGGCGACGATCTCGGGCGGGAGCTCGCGCACGACGGTGATGGCCCCGAGCAGGCCCTGGATGCCCACCAGTGGCACTGTGATTGTGGCCACCCAGACGATAAACGGCACGTGCCGGTAGTACTTCCAGGCCATCACCGCGGTGGCGATGACCATCAGCCCCACCACGGATGCTACGAAGCGGTGCGAGTACTCGATGACGGCGGTGCGGTGCCCGGGAGGAACCACGCCGCCATGGCAGGTCGGCCAGTCCGGGCAGCCGAGGCCCGATCCTGTCGCACGCACCAACGCGCCGACGGCGATGAGGACAAGGGTAGCCAGGGCCGTTGCAATTGCGAGGCGTTGGGCGTTCGTCATGCGGGTGTGCTTTCAGACCTCACAGGGGGCAACGCGGTAGGCGCCGCCGGCACGCTCTGCCGGGACGACCCGCCCGAGGCCGTCCCCCTGTCCCGATTGTCCAGATTGCCATAGAAGAATGGCCCGCGCCAGTTAGAGGACGGTGTGCGAGGTTCAGATGGGGTTTCGTGGGGCGCGATCCGCTACGGCCGGTCGAACCCGATTCGATGGCCGGGTGGTCCAACTACCGCCCGCCCGCCGGGCCGCCGAGCAGGCCGTTAGAAGCCCTGGGAGCCGTCGAGCCAGCGCAGGCCGTCGACCAGCACGCCGGAGACGGCCATCTCCCAGTGGAGGTGCGGTCCCGTCGAGAGGCCGGTGGTGCCGACATAACCGATGACGTCGCCCTTCGAAACGTAATCGCCGACCTGCGCCACGCGCTCCGACTGGTGACCGTAGGCGCTGAACACGCCCGAGCCGTGGTCCACGACGATCAGGTTCCCGCGGACGAGGTAGAGCCCCGAGAGCACGACCACCCCGTCGTTCGTCGCGTAGATGGGATCGCCAGCGTTAGCGCCGAGGTCGGTGCCGCCATGGTGTCCCTGCACAGGGCCGCCGTTAAATGACCGCTGCTCGCCGAAGTACCCGGTGACACTCAGCGGTTCGTCGAGCGGCGCGTGCCAGCCGGCTGTCCACTTGCGCGGGGTAACGCCGGCGTAGATGTCGGGCAGGAGGTAGGTCTCGTCGGGAGGTGGGGGCGGCGGAGGTGGTGCGTTGGGGTCGGGTTCCTCGGGCGGCGGAAGGGTGATGTAGTCCACGGTCCAGTCGGTCGGGAGGACCGTTACCTCGCGCGAGAGGGAGAACCAGTCGGCGCCGGGTTCGAGGATGTCGAGCGACACGAGGACGGGGCCGGGCGGGTCTTCGGTGCCGAAGGCGATGTAGCCCGCAGCGCCGCCCGCGCCATCGGGATCGAGGATGTAGGTCCGGCCGAAGACGTAGGCGGCGCCGCGGGCCGCGCGGTCGACGCTGATGCGGATGGCCCCGCCCTGGTACGCCGCCGCGGACGAGAACGTGATGGTGGGGTACGAGCGGTCCGATGCGAGGTTCGGAAGGACGAGCCGGGTCTCGGGCTGGTCGGTTTCGACCAGGCGTTGCGCCGCGTGGCCGCCCTTGCGCGTCGCGATGAGCGCGGGTGAGGCGGCGAGCATCACGAGCAAAGACCTTCTGGTGAGCATGGGCCTCACCCTACGCGTGGCCCCGAACTACGCGGAAGGGGACGTTAACGAATTGCAAGCTAAAGCGACGGTCGTGTGATGATCTCCCTGCGCGAGGCATCGCGTGCGGAATCGATGAGCGACAGGAGCTTCGCCGGGTTTGGGATGCCCGAAAGGATGAAGTTCTCGTGCGTGCCCGACGTCTGGCAGCGGACGTCACCGAAGTTGAAGGTGGTCGCGAGGATGCCCGTCTTGTTGATCGAAAGGTCCTGTACGTTCACCAGGTCGGCCGACGACATGCGGTGGTTGAACCAGTTCGATTTGTAGCTGTCGACGATGCGCTGATTGGTGACGGTCCAGGTGTCGTGGTTGTAGCGGTACCACGTGAAGTAGGCGCGAATCAGCCAGTACGCCACCCAGAGGACCGAGATCGCGATCACGATGAGCCCGAGCGCACCATCGAGCCCGGCGGTGATGCCCACGATAACGAGGAGGACGACCGCCGGCACGAGGGCGGCCAGGAGTTCGAGCACCAGCTTCGACCAGAGGAACACCGGGTGCCGCCGGACGGTCGAAAGGACGTACTCGCCGTCCTGGAGGTCAAAGGGGAGATTCTGATTCCGGGCGGCGGTGTCCGACGGCTCCAAAGCGCTGCTCCTAGCTGGTCACGGCCCCCCGCGAGGCGCTGCTGACCGTGTTCGCGTATTTGGCGAACACGCCGTGAGTATACTTCGGCGCGGGCGGCTGCCAGCCAGACTTTCGCGCCTCCAACTCGGCCTCGCTGATATCGACGTTGAGCCGCCGGTTGGGGATATCGAACGTGATCATGTCGCCTTCGCGGACGAAGGCGATAGGCCCGCCGACGGCCGCTTCGGGCGCCACATGGCCGGCCATGAGCCCGCGGGTCGCGCCGCTGAACCGGCCGTCCGTCAGGAGCGCCACGGTCTCGCCAAGCCCCGCCCCGACGAGGGCGGCGGTCACGCCGAGCATCTCGCGCATCCCCGGCCCGCCCTTCGGCCCCTCGTTGCGAATGACCACGACATCGCCCGGGTTGATGCGCCGTTCGGACACGGCCCGGAACGCGTCCTCTTCGCATTCGAACACGCGGGCCGGGCCCGTGTGGTTCAGCCGTTCGTGGCCGGCAACCTTGATGACGCAGCCCTCGGGCGCGAGGTTGCCCTTGAGGATGACGATGCCGCCGGTCGGCTTGAGGGCGCGGTCGGGCGTGAGGATCACGTCCTGGCCGGGCGTTTCCGTCGCGTTCTCGGCTTCCTGGGCGATGGTGCGGCCGGTGACGGTCATCTGGTTCGGGTGGAGCTTGCCGGCTTCGATGAGGCGCTTCGCGAGCAATGGCGTGCCGCCCGCGCGGTCCATATCGAGCGCGACGTACCGGCCGCCGGGACGAAGGTCGCCGATGAGCGGCGTCCGTTCGCTGACGGCGTCGAAGTCGTCGATCGTGAGCTCGATGCCGGCTTCGCGGGCGAGCGCGAGCAGGTGCAGCACGACGTTCGTCGAGCCGCCCGTAGCGGCGGCGCAGGCGATGCCGTTTTCGAACGCTTCCCGCGTGAGCAGGTCACGCGGGCGGACGTTGCGGCGCAGGACGTCCATCACGAGCTCGCCGGTGCGGTACGCCACCTGCTCCTTCCGCGGGTCGGTGGCGCCGACGGTGCCGCTGCCCATCGCGGCGAGTCCGAGGAACTCCATCACGGTGGCCATGGTGTTCGCGGTGTACTGCGCGCCGCATGCGCCGGCGCCGGGACAGGCCGCGTCCACGATCTCTTCGAGCTGCGCTTCGGTAATGGTGCCCGCTGCCTCCTGGCCCACGCCTTCGAACACGTCCTGGATGGTGACGTCGCGGCCCTGGTAGCGCCCGGGGGCGATGGACCCGCCGTAGAGGATGACGCCCGGGATATTGAGCCGTGCGAGCGCCATCGCACCCGCCGGGATCGTCTTGTCGCAGCCGACGATGACCACCGCCGCATCGAAGGAATAGCCGACGCCGCAGAGCTCGATCGAGTCGGCGATGATTTCGCGGCTGATGAGCGAGGCCTTCATGCCTTCGGTACCCATCGAAATGCCGTCGCTGATGGAGATGGTGTTGACCTCCATCGGCGTGCCGCCCGCGGCGCGAATACCGGCCATCACGTGCTTCGCCAGCTCGCGCTGGTTGAAGTTGCACGGCATCGTGCCAATCCATTCGTGGGCGACCATCACGAGCGGCTTGCGCAGGTCGTCGCTGGTGAAACCGACGGACTTGAAGTACGAGCGCGCCGGGGCGCGGTCGGGTCCGTCGACGAGGTGGCGGCTCTTTTCGCGGGGATCGAAGGTCATCGGGTGTTCTCCAGAGATCGTGGGCAAAGCGAAGCTTAACGCGGCGGTGAGTGAAGTTCGAATCAGGGCAGCGGGGGGCCCACCCGCGGCTGCAAGGGGAGGCCGCCGGCCGTTATGCGCGGTTTAGGGCGCAGCGGTGAGCGTGGGGGCGAAGGCAAGGAGGTTCCCATGAGTGCGGAGTACCCGAAGGAAGCCCAGAACCCGCCCGAAGAGCCCGGGACGCGCCCCGGCGACCAGCCGCCGCCGAAGGTCCGCGTGCCGGACGACAAACCGGACGTGGAGGAGATGACCACGGACGAGCGCATGCGGGAAGACCCGAAGCGCCAGGACCAGATGCCACCGACCGACAACGGTGCGGTGGACGAGGATGTGGCGAGGCGGATCGGGAAGCAATAGGGCGGTGGAGCGCTGGTTCTTAGCGCTCGGTGGAGGGAGTCCAGCCGGGACGGACATCCAGTCCGGGCATCGGGAAATGGCGGGTGTTCTGCGTGTAGAGGGTCCCCCGGGCCAGCATGACCGTCGCCGCAAGGATCGCGTCGTTGCGTCCGGTGCCATGGCTCGGGTTCCACCGGCGGTAGAGCTCCGCCGCGAATTCGACGACCTCTTCGGTTACCGGGGCCGTACGAAGATTTCGCAAAAGCCGATCGACTCGCGATTCCTCCCCTGCCCGGGTGTGGAAGAGGACCTCGGCTCGCTGGATGGCGCTCGTCCATAGCTCGGTATCGGGGGCATGCAGCAGTCTCTCAATGAACTCCAATGCCGCGGAGCGGCCGCGAAGGTGCTCGATCAACACGTCCGCGTCGATGAAGACATCGGTCATTCGTCGCGCCAGCGCGCCGCCCGCTCATCGTACTCGCGTTCCCATTCCTCGCGGACCTGGCGGGCGGTCGCCTCCGGAGGCTCGTCACGCTCCCAGGCGCCAAACGAGGCTCGCAAGTCCGCGAGTTTGCGCTCCAGTTCCGACTCCTGGGCCTCGGCTTCGCGCCGAATCGCAGACTCGAGGAACTCCTTCTTCGTGCGCTTGTAGCGCCGGGTGATGGAGTCGAGGAGCGCCGCGACTTCGGCGTCGATGCGGGCGGAGATCACCTTGTCCATGAACGTAAGATACCCGATCTTACATCGCGGCAACAGCGCCCGTTACTTGAAATTGTGCGATTCAGGGGCCTGGATGAGCCCCGGCATCGGGCAGGGGCGGAAGTGGGTGGCGATGACGTTCGGAAAGCCGCTCTTCTCGTTGTCGATTGTCCCGCGAATGATGACGAACGGCGTGCCCCGGACGAGCTCGCGCTGACGGTCGGCGACCTGCGGGTAGACGACGACGTTCGAGAGCCCGAATTCGTCTTCGAGGAGCAGGAACATGACGCCGCTCGCGGTCTGTGGTTTCTGGCGCGTGACCACCATGCCCGCGATTTCGACCGTGGCGCCTTGCGGCAGGCGGTTCGGGTTGCCGGGCCCGCCGAGCTGACGGCTGCTGATGATCCCCTCGTGGAGGAGCGGGCGGACGAGCGCCATCGGGTGGGGGCGTTCGCTCGTCCCGATCGTTTCGTAGTCCCAGGCGAGCTCCTGCCATGGGGAGAGCGGCGGGAGCTCGGCCATGTCCTGGGCGGTAGGCAGGGGGAGGGCGGGCTGGAAGGCGATTTTCGCCTTTCGATTTTCGATTTCCGGCGGTTCGGATGGTGCGTCCTCTTCGGAGACCGGAGCTCCGGCCGCCGGGGCAGTGGCCGCCCTTCGCCGGCGGTGGGGCTCGATGCTCTGCGCGGGGATGAGTAGCCCGAGCTGCCAGAGGAGCTCCCGCCGGGGGAGGCCGAATTCATCGAGCGCGCCGGAGCGAATGAGTGCTTCCGCTTCGTGGTGGTTGATGCGGGCCCGCGTGATCAGGTCGTAGAGCGAGCGGTAGGGCCCGTTTGCCTCGCGCTCGGCAACGATGCGCTCCGCGGCGGTGCGGCCGCGGCCACGTTCGCGCCAGCCACCGCCCAGGCCTTTCACCTGGTCGAGGCCCAGGCGGATGGCGTCGCGTTCGGGCCACGTGTAGGCCTTGCTGAGGTTGACCGCCGGGGCGAGCACTTCGATGCCATGCCGCCGGGCATCGCCGGTGAGCACTTCGAGCGCGTAGAAGCCCATGGGCTGAGCGTTGAACAGCGCGCAGTAGTACGCGGCGGGATAGTGGTAGCGCAACCAGCAGGATTCGTAGGCGAGCAGGGCGAAGGCGACCGCGTGGCTCTTCGGGAAGCCGAAGGCGGCGAAGGCGGCCATCTTCGCGAAGGCAACCTCGGCGGCTTCGCGGCAGACACCGTTGCGCGCGGCGCCTTCGTAGAACTCCTCGGCGAGCGCCTGCATGGCTTCGCTCGAGCGCTTGCGGCTCATGGCGCGGCGCAGGCGATCGGCCTGGCCGGGCGTAAAGCCGGCGACGGCGCAGGAGATCTGCAGCACCTGGTCCTGGTAGAGCACATGGCCGAGCGTTTCGGCCATGAACGGCGCGAGCAGGGGCTCCAGCTCCGGGTGGCCGTAGTCGACTTCGATCGGCTCTCCGCGCGCGAGCTTCTGGCGGTACTCCATGTACGGGTGGAAGGCCCCGGCCATGATTGGCCCCGGCCGGATGATGGCGACCTGGACCGCAAGGTCGTCGATGTTCCGGGGCTGGGTGTGGGGCAGGGTCTGGATCTGCGCGCGGCTCTCGATCTGGAAGACGCCCATCGTGTCGCCCGCGGTGATGGAGTCGTAGATCTCCTCGCTGTCGTGGGGGATGCGCCCGAGGTCGACGCGGACGCCGTTCACCTCTTCGATGATGTCGAGGCAGTCATGCACCGCCGAGAGCATGCCCAGCGCCAGGAAGTCGATTTTCACGAAGCGCGCGTCGTCGACCGAGTCCTTGTCCCACTGGCAGACGAAACGGCCCTCCATGCGCGCCGGTTCGACCGGCACGACCGAGGCGAGCGGTTCGGCGGAGATGACGACCCCGCCCACGTGCTGGCTGACGTGCCGCGGGAAGCCGGCGGCGTCGCGGGCGAGCTGCACGAGGTCCCGCCAGATGGGCGCGTCGACGAGTGGCCGGAGCTCGGGGATGAGCCGCATTTCATCGGCGATGTCGGTGGCGTTCGAAAAGTGCCCGCCGAGCTTGTTGAGCTTGGCGAGCACCGGCGCGGGCAGCCCGAGTGCCTTCCCGATATCGAGCACGGCGTTCCGGAACCGGTAGGTCGGGAAGGCGGCGATGATGGCCGCGTGCTCGGGGCCGTAACGGTCGTAGATGCGTTGCAGGAGCTCGTCGCGGATGTCGCGCGGGAAGTCGAGGTCGATATCGGGCAGCGAATGGAGCTCTTCGTTCAGGAAGCGTTCGAGGTAGAGCTCGTTCTTCACGGGGTCGATGTGCGACAGGCCGATGAGGTAACAGACGATCGAGCTCACCGATGAGCCGCGCCCCCTGCCGACCGGGCGCTCGTCGGAGGGCATGTCCAGCGGACGGCCGTGCAGCTCGTGGGCGATTTCGTTCACCAGCTGGAGGATGTCCCAGTACACGAGGAAGAACCCGGCGAGGCCGTGCTTCGCGATGAGCCCGAGCTCGCGTTCGAGGCGGTTGCGTGCTTCCTCGCGGATACCGGGTTCGAGCGGGCCGTACTTCCGGCGGAAGGCGCGCTCGCAGATGCCGCGGAGGAAGCTATCGAGCGTCGCGCCTTCGGGCGCCGGGTAGTCGGGCAGGCGGTAGGGCAGGTCGCGCGTGAGGTCGAAGGTGCAGCGTTCGGCGATGGCGGCGGTGTTGGCGATGGCGTCCGGGTAGCGCGCGAAACGGCGGGCCATCTCTTCCGGGTGCTTCAGGAAGAACTCGGAGTTCGGGCGGCGTTGTTCGTGCGAACTGTCGAGCGTCAGGCGGTGGCGGATGGCGACCAGGACGTCGTTCAGGCGGTGGCGGCTGCGGATGTGGTAGTGCGCGTTGTTCGTGGCGACCAGCGGGATGCCGAGCCGCTCCCCGAGCGCGGCGAGAGCGGCGACGCGCTGGCCATCGCCGCAGACATCGTGGTGCTGGAGCTCGAGGTAGAAGTGGCCGGGGCCGAAGACGTCGCGGTACTCGGCGGCGATGGCGCTCGCCTGCTCGCTCGCCAGGCGCTGGCCCTCGGGGCGCGGAGCCAGGGGGTCGGTGAGGCGCGCAAGCTCCGATTCGCGGCAGCCGGAGAGCACGATGAGGCCTTCGCGGTGTTCGAAGAGCCACGGCTTTTCCGTGAGCGGGGTGTCCTTGCCGTAGACGTGGTGGGCACGGCTGATGAGGCGGCAGAGGTTCCGGTAGCCCTCGATGCTCTCGGCGAGCACGGTGATGTGCGAAGGCTTGCCGCCGGGTTGCGTGGGCGCAAGCGTGAGCTCGGCGCCGGTGATGGGGTGCAGGCCACGTTCGCGCGCCGCCTTCGCGAACTCCATCGCGCCGTACAGGTTATCGTGGTCGGTGACGGCGAGCGCGGGATAGCCGAGCGCGATGGCACGGTCGACCAGCTCATCGGTCGAACTGGCGCCTTCGCGCAGCGACCAGCACGAATGGGCATGGAGCTCAACATAGGACGGCGCCATGCGACGATTATAGAACAGATGTTCGAAGCGAGGGGAGGTCCTTTACTGCCCGGCCTCGATCGTCGCCGGGTCGGGGAGCCACACGACCACGCCGAAGTGCCCTTCGTCGCCATCGCGCGTCCGCCAGCCACCACGTATCTCCGCCGGGCAGGGGAGGCCCTTCAGGCCGGCGCGGAGCAACGCCGGCGAGTAGCGGGCTGCCTCTTCCTTCGGAAGGTACCCCACGACGCGTGTCGCAATGAGCACCTGCACCGCGTTCCGATCGTAGCGGTTGGTGGGCTCGCGGCGGATTTCAGCGTTGGTGGTGATGTACTGGCTCTCTGGCTGCTTGCCGCCGGCGATTTCGGTCAGGTCGTCCTGGTAGCGCAAGGCGCCGACCACCTGGATGCGCCGGTAGTCGGTCGCCGGGCGGGATGGTTCGCGGAAGGGGTTGCGCGCCACGCGCTGATGATACGCTCGCGACCCGCCTGCGGCATGGCCGCGCGTGACGCTCCGGGGAGTAGACTCCGCACATGCACGCACACGACGTCGATACCCCGGCGCTCCTGCTCGACCTCGATGTGGTCGAAGCGAACATCGCGAAGATGGCGGCGTTTCTCGCTGGCAAGCCGGCCCGCCTTCGCCCGCACTTCAAGACGCCGAAGACGCCCGAGGTCGCGCGGCGGCAGCTGGAAGCAGGCGCGATTGGCATTACCGTCGCCAAGCTGGGCGAAGCGGAGGTGCTGGTGGACGCCGGCCTCGGACCGATCCTCATGGCGAACCAGGTGTTGGGAAAGACGAAAATCGACCGCCTCATGGCGCTCCTGGCCCGAGGCGCCGACATCACCGTGGCGGTCGAATCCGAGCATAACGTGCGCGAGCTGGCCGAGGGTGCGAAACGCTGGGACCAGGTGCCCGCGGCGATCATCGAAGTCGATGGTGGCATGCACCGCTGCGGCACGAACGACCCGAAAGAGACCGTGGCCCTCGCGCGGCTCATGGAAGAGCTCGGTGTGCGCTACCGCGGGATTATGGGCTACGAAGGCCATGCAGTGCTCCTGCCCGACGAGGAGGAGCGGCGCGAGAAGGCGTCCGGATCGCTGTCGGTCGTGAACGCGCACGCGGAGGCCCTGGCCGAGGCGGGTTATCCGCCGGAGATCGTGTCGGTAGCCGGGACGGGCACGTTCGAAATCGCGGCCAGCTGGCCGGGCGTGACAGAGCTGCAGTGCGGGTCGTACGTGTTCATGGATGGCCGGTACCAGCAGGTGCTTCCCGGGCGGTTCGACTCGGCGCTGACGCTGCTAACGACGGTCGTCTCGGTCCACGAGGGGTACGCGGTGTGCGATGCGGGCATGAAGTCGCTGACGAACGAATTCGGGGCGCCGCGGACGAAAGACGGGTCGATCAAGGCGGCCCGGCTATCGGAGGAGCACGCCCACCTCGTCGGCGAAGGACTGGACGGCATCGCGGTAGGCGACAAGATTGAACTCGTACCGAGCCACGGCGACACCACGCTCAACCTGCACGACGTCTACCACGTGACGCGCAACGGCGAAGTGGTCGATGAGTGGCCCATCCTCGGGGCGCGCAAGTTCCGGTGATGCCAGTAGATTTCAGCGCCTGGCGTAAGGGGTCGAAACCGAAACCATGACGGGTGAATGCCTGCGGCCGGTTGTGCTCGTGCTCCACGGTCCTTCGGGCGTGGGGAAGGACACCGTGATCGACCTCCTACGCGAGAGGACGGGCATCCATCGCGCCACCAGCTCGACGAGCCGCCCGATGCGCCCCGACGAAGTCGACGGTGACCACTACCACTTCTATACGGTCGAGGAGTTCGAGCGTAAGCGGGCGGCGGGCGAATTTGCCGAAAGCGCGATCGTGTACGGCGACTGGAAGGGGCTCGAACGGCGCGAAATCGAGGAACCGCTGGCGCGCGGCGAAGACGTCATCATCCGGACCGATGTCCAGGGCGCGCGGACCTGGCGCCAGAAGCTGGAAGGAGCGGTGTTCGTGTTCCTGACCGCCGAGGACCGCGAGGCGCTTCGTGAGCGGCTGGTGGGACGGGGCACCGAGGACGAGGCCTCGCTCGCGGCGCGCATCGCCGAGCTCGAAGCCGAGCTCGCGGACATCGAAAACAACGACTACGTGGTGGTGAACCGCCACGGCCAACCGGAACAGACTGTGGCCGAGCTCCAACGGATCATCGAGCGCGAGCGCTGCAACGCCGCGCGCCCGGCGCCACGATTGCGGGCGTAGCCGCGCGCCGAGAGCCGGGAGCCGTTTCTCGATGCGGGCCGCGCCGGTAGCATCGAGGGCTGCAACTGCTCCGGAGGCTGCGATGGACCCGACACTCTGCGACCTGTTCAAGCTCGATGGCCGGGTGGCCCTCGTGACCGGCGCCTCGAGCGGCCTCGGGGCGGGGATCGCTCGCGCGCTGGCACGGGCCGGGGCCGACGTAGTCGTGACCGCACGGCGCCAGGAGATGATCGACAAGACCGCAGAGACGGTCCGCAGCTTCGGCGTGCGTTCCACCGCGATGTCGGCCGACATCACCGACGAGGCCGCCTTCGAGAACCTGTTCGAGCGCGTCGTGCAGGAGTACGGGCGGCTCGACATCATGGTGAACAACGCCGGGTACACCGACCGCTCCGGCTTGCGCCACGACCAGTCGAGCATGAAGCGCATGCGCTCGGTGGTCGAACTGGACCTGCTGGCGACGATGAACGGCTGCCGCCTGGCGGCGAAGCAGATGCTCACGCAGGGCGGCGGGAACATCATCAATATCAGCTCGATCCTCGGGAAGGTTGGCAGCGAATTCCGTGCGGCCTCGTACCACGCGGCGAAGGGCGGCGTCGATGCGCTCACGCGCGTGCTCGCGCTCGAATACGCGCGCGAAGGGATCCGGGTGAACGCCATTGCGCCCTCCTACTTCGAGGGCACGGAGATGATGGACCAGGTCTACGAGGCGACCCCGGCGACGCGCGAGCACAGTATCTCGCGCACGCCGATGGGGCGCCTCGGACGCCCGGAGGACCTGGAAGGCGCGGTGGTGTTCCTCGCCTCGGATGCGGCGCGCTTCGTCACGGGCCACATCCTCTACGTCGATGGCGGCTGGACCGCCGGCGGCGGCTACCACCAGCTCCCGCCCATGTGGGAATCGGAGCCCGGCCACCAGCGATTGGGGTGACCGGGGGCCCCGGGCTTCTCTTGCGCCGGCGCCCGGGCCGAGGCGCTGCTTCGCTAACTCCGGTTGCCCTTGCTCGCGCCGGTGATGTCCGCCATCAGGTGGAGTGACTCGCGCGGGCCGCTGACGAGCATCGTCGTCACGCCCGAGTCCTCCCATGCCTTGTAGCGCTCGCGGATGCGCGCCTCGGGCCCGACGAGCGACATCTCGTCGACGAGCTCGTCGGGGATGGCCGCCTCGGCTTCCTTTTTCCGGCCCGAGAGGTAGAGGTCCTGCACGCGGGCGGCCGCTTCTTCGTAGCCGAGCTTGCGCATCGCGTCGTTGTGGAAGTTCTTTTCGCGCGCGCCCATGCCTCCGAAGTAGAGCGCGAGCATCGGCTTCTGGCGGTCCAACGCGGCCTGCACGTCGTCGGTCACCTGGACGTTGCAGCCGGCGGCGATATCGAAGTCCTTCCGCGATTTGCCGTCCTTCCGTCGCGCGAAGCCGGCGGCGAGGTCCGCTTCGTACATGCTCGTCTTGTACGGCGAGAACCAGATGGGCAGCCAGCCGTCGGCGAGCTCGGCGGTGGTGCGGACGTTCATGGGGCCCATCGTCGCGAGGTACACGGGGAGCTGGCGGCCGTGGAGGATCGACTTCAGCGGCTTGCCGAGGCCGGTGGCGCCGGGGCCCGTGTACGGAAGCTGGTACTCCTTGCCCTGGTACGAAACGGGCTCTTCGCGGGCCCAGATCTTGCGCAGGATCTCGACGTACTCGCGCATGCGCGCGGCGGGCTTCCCGTAGGGCACGCCGTGCCAGCCCTCGACCACCTGCGGACCCGAGAGCCCGAGCCCCACGAGCATGCGGCCGCCCGAGAGGGCGTCGAGCGTCGAGGTCTGCATGGCGCACATCGCCGGAGTGCGGCCGGGAATCTGCATGATCGCCGTGCCGAGCTTGATGCGCGTCGTGAGGGCGGCGAGGTAAGCGAGCGGCGTGATGGCGTCGGAGCCGTACGCCTCGGCCGTCCAGATAGAGTCGAAGCCGAGTGCCTCGACTTCGTGGACAAGGTCGACGGGGAGGCCCATCTGGGCGCCGGAATAGCCGATGCTGATGCCGAGTTTCACGCGTCCTCCGCGGCCCGCGGGCCGATGGTTTCGTACGGCCATTCTAGCGGCGGTTGGGTCGAAGGGCGTTGGGCCAGGTGGACAAGGAGGCGCGACCAGCGCACAACGGCGCGCTGCTGACACTCCAGCCGCCGTAGGGAGCGGTGGTCGGGTCCGCTACTTCGGAACGATGGCGATCGGTGTGCTCTTCGCTAGATTCTGAAAGAGTCCCGGTATCAGCTTCCCACTGTCGCCATCGGCTGGGCAGCCGGCACGCGCCCACGCTGCACCTTTCTCGACGTCGGCGATTGCCTGCGACTGAGCGTCGGCAAAGTCCGAAGGATCGTCCGACGAGGACGGTGCCTGTCTCTCGAACTGGCCTCTCAGAGAGACTCGGCCGCCTGAATGAGCGCTGAACAGTCGCTGTGAGGATTGGGCGCGCCCTCTGCACCCAAGCCCGTCAGGAAGGCCCAACCGCCGATCGCGATCGCAATCGAAGCGAGGGTTCCAGAGAAGATGAGTGAACGTTTACCGGGCATCTCCACTTCTCTTCACTGACTCAGGCGTTGAAGTATGCATAGCTCAGGCGCGAGGTCGGATTGTATGGCGCGTAAGGTAAGGGTTCGACCTTCACGACGTCGGCGCCAAAGTCGGAGAGGTAGATGCCTGCGACCGGCCCCGCCACGATCTGCGAGAACTCGAGGACGCGGATGCCGGCGAGCGGGCCCGTGCTCACGACCGCGGAAGCCCCAGGCCACGGTTGGCGATGACGTTGCGCTGGACCTCGGACGTGCCGCCGCGAATGGTCGCTGGCACGGCGCCGAGATAGTGGCGCGCGAACACGCCGCTTCCTTGCTCGGCGACGAGATTGCCATGAGAGCCGATCGCGCGCATCGCCGTGGCAGCGATGCGCTGGCTCAGCTCCGAAGCGAACAGCTTTGACATCGACGCTTCGTCGTTCGGGATCTCGCCGCGGTTCGGTATCGAGATGACGCGCAGGGAGAACTGGTACATCACCTCGGTCTCGATGTAGCGCTGGGCGATTTCGTGGCGGACGACGGGGTCGCGCAGGCGTTCGCGGAGCAGTGGGTCGGCGCGCATGGTTGCGATGAGCTGCTGGAGCATGCGCCGGGCGCCGACCGCTCCGCCGATGTTCGAGCGCTCGAAGTCGAGCAGCGTCATGCCCACGTACCAGCCGCGGTTCAGTTCGCCCACGAGGTTGCGCGCCGGCACGCGCACATCTTCGAAGAAGACTTCGTTGAAGTAGTGGTTGCCGGCCATGTCCAGGAGCGGCCGGACGGTGATGCCGGGCGTGCGGATGTCCTCGATCAGGATGAACGAGATGCCCCGGTGCTTCGGCGCCTGCGGGGCGGTGCGAACCAGCGCGAAGATGGCGTCGGCGGCGTGCGCGCCCGAGGTCCAGATCTTCTGGCCGTTGAGCACGAAGTCGTCGCCATCGCGGACGGCGCGCGTCTGGAGTGAGGCGAGGTCGGAGCCGGAGCCGGGCTCGGAGTAGCCCTGCGCCCAGGTCACCTCGCCGGCGAGGATGGGTGGCAGGTACCGCTTCTTCTGCTCCTCGGTGCCGTGGACGATGAGCGTCGGGCCGAGGAGCGCCATTCCCGAGCCGCCGACGTGCGGGGCGCCGGCTCGCGCCAGCTCCTGGTTCAGGATGAACTGCTCCATCGGCGTCAGGCCGCCACCGCCGTACTCCTTCGGCCACTGCGGCGCGACCCAGCCGCGTTCCTTCAGGGCGGCGTGCCATTCGGCGGCCGCCTGGCGGCGCTTCGGCTCGGGAGCCTTGCGGTCGAACTCCCACGTGCGCTCGGACGGCGCGCCCGAAGCGGCCAGCTCCCGGTAGCGCCGGGGCAGCCGCGATTCGATGAGCTGCCGGACCTCGGCCCGGAACGCTGCCTGTGCTTCGTTGTCGCGCCAGTCCATCGCCGCCTCCATCGGGGAGATGGGCAATTCTGGCACAGCAGGACCCGTCCCGGGGTACGATCACGTAGCCTCCGGTAACTCGTGTTCAACCTCGGCGCAACGGCGTCGGCGTACCGTGGAGGCGATTGGGCAGCCAGCCGGGAAGGAGTGCAGCATGGCCATCCTCGTCGCTGGCGGCGCCGGCTTCATCGGGTCGCACCTCTGCGAACGGCTCCTCGATGCCGGACACAGCGTCGTCTGCATCGACAACTTCCTCACCGGGAGGCGAAGCAACGTTGCGGCGCTCCGGGCGCGGCCCGGCTTCGAACTGGTCGAACACGACCTCATCGAGCCGCTACCGGCGCTCGGGGAGAGCGAGGCGATTTACCACCTGGCGAGCCCCGCGAGCCCGCCGGGGTACCAGGTGTACCCGGTCGAGACGCTCCGGGTGAACAGCGAAGGGACACGCCATCTGCTCGAGCTCGCGGCCGAACGGCGCGTCCCGTTCCTCTACGCCAGCACGTCCGAGGCCTACGGCGACCCCCTCGAGCACCCCCAACGCGAGACCTATCGCGGGAACGTCAGCTCGACCGGCCCGCGCTCGATGTACGACGAGGCGAAGCGCTTCGGCGAAGCGATGACGATGGCCTTCGTGCGCTCGCGCGGAGTGGACGGCCGCATCGTCCGCATCTTCAACACGTACGGCCCGAACTCCGACCCGGCCGACGGGCGGCTCGTGCCGAACTTCATCACACAGGCGCTTCGCGGCGCGCCCATGACCGTCTATGCCGACGGGTCGCAGACGCGGTCGCTCTGCTACGTGTCGGACCTGGTCGATGGGCTGCTGACCGTCATGGCGAGCGAGTCCACCCGCGGCGAGGTGACGAACCTCGGGAACCCGGAGGAGCACACGGTGCTCGAGTTCGCCCGGATCATCCGGGAGCTGGCGGAGTCGGATTCGGAGATCGTGTTCACGGAGCCGGCGGTGGGCGACGACCCGCAACGGCGGCAGCCGGACATCACGCGCGCGCGGGCGCTCGGCTGGGAGCCGAGGGTGGGCCTGCGCGACGGGCTCGCGCGGACTATCGAGTACTTCCGGCGCGAACTGGGCATCCCTGCGCCGAACGTCACGGCGAGGCCGTAGCGTGCGCGTCCTCGTGACCGGCGGCGCCGGGTTCATCGGACGGCACCTCGTGGGGGCGCTCGTGGAGCGCGGCGACCACGTCATCGTGCTCGACAACCTGCGCCGCGGCGACCCGAAGGCGCTGCCCCGCGACGCCTGTTTCATCGAAGGAGACATCCGCGACGAGACGGCGGTCGCGCGGGCGGTCGCGGGCTGCGAACTCGTGTACCACCTGGCGGCGCAGTCGAACGTCATGGGCGCCATGAGCGACGTGGACTATTCGTTCACCAGCAACGTGGCCGGCACGTTCAACGTGCTGAAGGCGGCCGCGAACGCCGGCGCCCGGCGGCTCGTGTTCTCGTCTTCACGCGAGGTGTACGGCGAGCCCGAACGGCTCCCCGTGTCCGAAGACACCCCGCTGCTGGCGAAGAACCCATACGGCGCGAGCAAGGTCGCCGGCGAGGCGTACTGCCGCACGTGGCACCACGCAACGCCGCTCGACGCGTACGTCCTGCGCTTTGCGAATGTGTACGGGCCCGGCGATAGCGGGCGCGTGATCCCGCTCTGGACCGCGGCTGCGCTCGCGGGCGAACCGCTGCGGCTATTCGGCGGCGGCCAGGTGCTCGACTTCGTGCACGTCGATATCGCCGTGGAGGCGTTGCTCCGGGCGGGCGACGCCGAAAATCGCGGGCCAGTGAATGTCGGGACTGGCGTTGGTACCGGGCTGCCGGCGCTCGCGGAGCGCATCCTCGAGCTGACCGGGCGGCGCTCGGAGCTCGTGGTCGAACCGCCCCGCGGGCCCGAAGTGGTGCGGTTCGTGGCCGACGTCCGCCGGATGCAGGCAGTGCTGGGCATCGCACGCCCGGGGGACCCCCTGGCAGGACTCCCGGCGCTGGTCGCCCAACGTGCCAACCGTGATATGCCATTGGACCGGTCCCAAAGGAGCGGCCCGATCGGAGGATTGTAGCGGCGACGGGTGGGACATAGGCTCTTCTCGGGACAACCATGCCCAATCCTGACGTGAAGGAAGAAAGCAGAGTGCTCGCGGCAACGAGCAGAATTTGGCATTCCCAATTACGAAACGCCATGATCATTTCGGGTTTCGCGATCCTCCTAGTTGGGTTGGCGAGCCTCCTTTGGATCACGACCGCTGACGCCGCCAACACCTACTGCGGGCGGCGAACCAATAGTAACTTTCAGAGCGGCGTGAGCGTTCAGAATTACATCGATGTCTGGACCGATCCTGCCTGCACCGGAAATCGGTACGTGGCTTACGATTTTTACGGAACATCGAGCGCTGTCATGGACCACCAATTCATTGATTTCGCTCGCGCCTGGCTTTGCGGAAGCCTGGCTATGAACGTTCAGGATATCTACGTCTACAACACGAATTGGACCAACATTTGGAGCGGGTGGGCCCCATCGAACACGTGTGGATTTCAGGCAGACCAACAGATCGCCTTCTGGAAGGCGGGATCCGTCGACGTCTGGACCTACATCAATTGGTGAACTTCGTAAATCGGAGGAAATGAGAGATGGCCGAGTGGCGAGTGGTGCGTTTCCTTTCTTTGGCGAGTGCTACTGTTGGAGTGGGCTTAATCTTCCTCGCGATCGCAACCGTTCTATCGGGGTGGCATCCAACGCTGCCGATTTCGAGCGAAGCGCATGCCTCCACAAACATGACGACTGCCGAGGTGCAGCGGCTGGCGGAGGAAGTTGTCGATGCCAAAATTGCTGAGACCATCGGCCGCGATCACGTGATCGTGGCGGAAGACGGAACTCAGCAGCGCGTCGAAGCCATATCCATCGATCGCTCAGCGTTAACGACGGCCCAACTCGAACTGCGCACCCTCGCCGTTCAGCGCGACATAACGGAACTGTCCGTCGCCGGACACGAGACGACGTTCCCGGAGCCCACGGATATCTGGATTGCCCAGTGGCGGCGGGAGGGTGTTGCGGTCCCGGACTGGGACGGCCCCGGGACGATTGATGCCGTCGTCTTAATCGAGGATCAGACGAAGAAAGTCCTCCAGGTGAGTGTTGGCGTGGTCAATCCGTCGGCTGAGCTGGCGTCGGCGGAACGGCAGACGGGAGAGGTGTGCTCGACACCGCCGGGCCTTCTGCCAGGGGGCAGGCTCTGTTACGGCGCTGACTAGAACTGGACCGGGGGCGCGGGTAGGGCGGCGAAGGAGACTTCGCCGCCCTACGCGTTTGGTTGGGCGGGATCTGCGCCAGCGTGGCGTTGAACCCAGACAACAACGGCTGCGACGCGGCTTCGTGCGTCAAGCTTTAGGAGAATACTCCCGACATGCCCCTTCACCGTATTTACGCTGATGCCGAGGCGTTCACTAATCTCACGGTTTGTGCAGCCTTCAGCGAGTAGCTTAAGAACCGAAATCTCCCGTTCTGTGAGCAGTTCAAGCCCGCTCGATCGTGCCATCCGCCCACCTCCACGGATGGCAGCATTTAACCATTGGTCGGATTCGTTGTCTATGGAACAGACGGATCCTGGATAAGTGAACGCGGAAGTTGCCGGTGACTGAATGTCGGAATCAGCGTGAGCGGCACCGGCTTCGGCTCGCGTTTCACGCTGGCTAGCGCCGGGTGGCCGCCCGCACACCCTTGAGCCGGGAGGGTTCGAACACGAGCGGCGCCGCCGCGGGTGCAGGGCGCTTCTGGAGGAACGGCGCGGACGTTGTGGCCGGGAACCGGCCGAGCCCCCAGGCGACCGCCTCGCGCAGGCCCGAGACGGTGTAGACGCGAAGCGCCAGGACGGCCGCGACGTAGGCAAGTCCGCCCGCGGCGCCTGCGGTGAAGAACCCTTCGCGGCCGGCGATGACCATCACGAGCACGGTCACGAGCCCGGAGGCGAGGAGCCGTCCGTAGAGCCGCGCCTCGGGGCGGTCGAAGACGCCGCGCGGGAGGTAGGCCAGGCCGGTCAGCATCATCGCCGTTTCGACCAGCACGAGCCCCAGCGCCGCGCCCAACGCGGGGTTCCCCCAGAGGTGCCCGGCGAGCGGGATGAGCGCGAGGTCGAGCGCGACCTTCGCCGCCAGGCCCACGAGCATGACGATGGTCCAGATGCGCTGGCGGTCGGCGGCGGTGAGGATGCGGTGGGCCACCATATTGAGGCTCGTGGGCACGAGCGAGAGCGCGAGCAGCGCGATCACCGGCCCGCTCTGCCCGAAGCCGTCGCCGATGAGCGCGACCAGCACGGGGCCGCTCGTGCCAACCGCGAGGACCGCCACCGGCAGCGTGATCCCGACGACGAGGCGCATAGTACCCCGCGCGAGCTGCTGCAGGCCTTCGGGCGCGTCGCGGAAGGAGGCGGCCATGCGCGGGAAGACGACCGTCGTGATGATGGTGGGCGCGAAGAGCAGGGTCCCGAAAATCCTGCTCGGGGCGGTGTAAATGCCGACGGCCGTTTCGCCCGAGAGCACCGACAGCAGCAGCACGTCCACCGCCAGGTAGACGATGACGAAGATGTTGATGGCGCAGAAGGGGATGCTCTCGACGACCAGGTAGCGCGCCTTCGAAAACGAGAACGACCAGGGGTCGAAGGGCACATAGCGGTGCATGAGGACCACGCCCGGGACCGCGCAGAGGAGCGCGCTCAGCACCGAAAGCACCAGCAGCGCGTTGAAACCGAGGTCGAAGAAGATGATCAGGCCGATGGCCGCGAGCGAGAACACCTTGTTCGCAGCGTCCCAGATGGCCTGGTGGCGCATGACTTCGACGCCCTGCAAGGCGCCGAACCCGAGCAGGATGAGCAGGTTCAGCGGGACCGTCGCGCACTGGGCCGTGATCGAAAGGCGGGTCATCGATTCGTAGCCGAGCGCGAACCCGGTGGCGATCCCCACGACGCCCGCCACGACGCCAAAGATGATGTTCAGCCAGAGCGCCGTGCCGAGCATCGCGGCGGCCGCCTCGCGGTCGCGGGCGACATCCTTCGTGACCAGCGTGGCCATGCCGAGCCCGGCGACGGTGCCGGCGATGGAGGTGAACGAAAGGCCGATGCCCATCGCGCCCATCTGTTCGGGGCCGAGGTAGCGTGGCAGCAGGGCGAGCGTGACGGCCGTGAGCCCCCACGTGATGCTCTGGCCGACGAACATCGCGATGGCGTTCTGGCGGAGCGAGTGGCGGACCTGGTTCTGTGGGCGGGACACCGGCCGGGCCGCGATCCGGCCGGCCGTAGAGGTCATTCGAGCCATTGGCCTGACCGTACCGGGGGGCAGTGGAGAGGCGGTGGACGCGCGGTTCACCGGTGGTATGGCGCCCGTTACCTGCGCACGGGGGAACAATTTGGTCACGTTCGTGGGCAGTGATCAGGACGTTGAGACGTGGTGGACGAGGTGGCAACCGCTGCTCAATGCCGGCTACACCACCCGCCGCCAACATCCGGGACATGACCTCCCTACTTGCTTCGCCGTCGGTGCTTGAGCCGGCGGCATCCGAATTCGTCCCGGTTCGCGTCGCCGTGTTGGGGTACGGCTATTGGGGGCCGAACCTCGCGCGCAACGTCGCGACTGCTGCGGAAACGCGGCTCGTGGCTATCGCCGACCTCAACCCGAAGCGGCTGGCCGCCGCCCGCGCAGCACATCCGCTCGCCGTGCTCACGCAGGATTTCCGCGAAGTGCTGGTCGACCCGTCCATCGAGGCGGTCGTCGTGGCCACGCCCCCGGAGACGCACTACGAGCTCGTGCGGGCTGCGCTCGAGGCGGGCAAGCACGTCCTCGTCGAAAAGCCCCTGACGACGAACGTCATGGAAGCGCAGGAACTCGTCGCGCTCGCCGCCGAGAGCGGCCTCACGCTGGCGGTGGACCATACGTTCCTGTTCACGGGCGCCGTCAAGCGGATGAAGCGGTACTTCGAGGACGGCGAAGTTGGGGACGTCTACTACTACGACTCGACGCGCATCAACCTGGGCCTCTTCCAGAACCACACGAATGTGGTCTGGGACCTGGCGCCGCACGACATCTCCATCATGCTGCACCTGCTCGAAAAGCCCGTGCGCCGCGTGTCGGCGTTCGGCGCGCGGCACGTGGATACGGCCGTCGAGAACATCGCCTACCTCACGCTGCAGTTCGACGACGAGCTGCTCGCGCACTTCCACGTGAACTGGCTCGCCCCCGCCAAGGTGCGGCGAACCATCATCGGCGGCAGCAAGAAGATGCTCGTGTACGACGACGTCGAAGCGAGCGAGAAGCTGAAGGTGTACGACTCCGGCGCCCATCTCTGCGCGAGCCAGGAGGACGTCTACAAGAAGCTCGTGGAGTACCGCACGGGCGACGTGCTCGCGCCGCAGCTGGAGAAGACCGAGGCGCTCGCGGCGGAGACGTCGCACTTCGCCCGGGTCGTCCGGGGCCTCGAGACGACGATTTCCGGCGGCGAGCTCGGCGTGAGCGTCGTGCGGGTGGTTGAGGCGGCGCAGGAATCGCTCCGGCGCAACGGGATCCCGGTGGAGGTGGAGCGGTGAAAGTGCCGTTCGTCGATATGGGCCGGCTGCATGCCGGCACCCGCGCCGACCTGCTGGCTGCGTTCGAACGCGTGCTCGACTCGGGCGCCTTCGTCCAGGGGACTGAGGTTGAAGCGTTCGAGCGGGACTTCGCCGCGCAGTACGGCGTCGAGCACGCCCTCGCCGTGAACAGCGGCACGGCCGCGCTGCACCTGGCGCTCCAGGCCTGTGGCGTTGGCCCCGGCGACGAAGTGATCACGGTCGCGAACACCTTCATCGCGACGGCCGAGGCGGTGAGCCTCGTCGGCGCG
>JBLNCO010000007.1:0-3429 GCA_050260715.1 Hyphomicrobiales bacterium
GAGGTCCAGCTCGATCCCGGCCCGCTGATTCGCACCCGAATGGCGCGGACGTTCATCCCCACGCTGCTCCGGCCGCTGTGCGCGGGCGCCGCGGAGCTCGATGTGGACGCGCGCACGCTCGACGAGCTGTTGCGCGCGCTCGATGCGCGCTGCCCCGGCTTTTACGACCGCGTCGTCGAAAATGGCCACGTGAGGCCCGAGCTCGCCATCGCCATCGACGGCGAAGCTGCGGCCTACCCGCTCCACGAACCGCTCGCCCCCAGCGCCGAAGTCACGATCGTGCCCGCCATCGGCGGCGGATAGAGCCGCTCCGCCGGATCCGCTACCCCGCGGCCGAGGCCACGGGCGCCGACGCCTCCATCTGGCCCCAGTTCCGGCCCTGCTTCACGTCGACCTTCAGGGGAACCTTCATCTCCAGGCTCGCCGGCATAATCCGGATGGCGAGCTCTTTCACCGCGTCCATCTCGTCGGCGGGGCATTCGAAGATGAGCTCGTCGTGCACCTGCAGGATCATGCGGCTGCGGAGCTCCCGTTCGCGCATCTCGGCGTCCACGCGGATCATCGCGAGCTTGATGATGTCGGCCGCCGTCCCCTGGATCGGCATGTTGATAGCTTCCCGTTCGGCCGCGCTGCGCACCTGGAAGTTCGTGCTATGGATGGCCGGCAGGTAGCGCCGCCGCCCGAACACCGTCTCCGCGTAGCCCTTCTCGCGCGTCATCGCCAGTGTCGACTTCTGCCATTCGGCGATGCCCGGGAAGTTCGCGAAGTACGAGCGAATGAACGCGTCGGCCTCTTCGCGGCTCATGCCCGTGCGCGAGGCGAGGCCGAATTCGCCCATGCCGTAGGCGATGCCGAAGTTCACCATCTTCGCCGTGTCGCGCATCTGCCGGGTGACGGCCTCCGGCTCGACGCCGTACACGGTCGCCGCGGTCGCGCGGTGGATGTCCTGGTCCGCGAGGAACGCGTCGATCAGCCCCTTGTCGCCCGTTACATGGGCCAGCACCCGCAGTTCGATCTGCGAGTAGTCCACCGCCACGAACCACGGGTCATCGAACCCCGCTGCGATGAACGCCCGCCGGATGTCGCGGCCGGTGTCGGTTCGCACAGGGATGTTCTGGAGGTTCGGGTTGGTGCTGCTGAGACGGCCGGTCGCCGCCACCGTCTGCTGAAAGTCGGTGTGGATCCGGCCGTCTTGCGCGACCGTCGCCGGTAGCGCGTCCAGGTAGGTCGACTTCAGCTTGGTGAGCCCGCGGTACTCGAAGATGAGGTCGATGATCGGGCTTACCGGGCGCAACGCTTCGAGCGCGCGCTGGTCGGTGCTGTAGCCCTGCGTCGTCTTGCGGCTCTTCGGCAGGCCGAGCTCCTTGAACAGCACGTCGCTCAGCTGCTGCGGGCTGCCGATGTTGAACTCGTGCCCGACCATGTCGTAGATCTCGCGCTCAGCCCGGGCGATATCGCCGCTCATCTGCGCCGAAAGCTCCCGGAGGACCGCGATATCGAGTGCGACGCCGTTTTGCTCCATCCGGTAGAGCACGGGGACGAGGGGCAGCTCCATATCCGCGAAGAGTTCCCATTGCCCCCGCTCGCGCAGCTGCTCCTCGAGTTGCGGCCGGATGCGCAGCAGCATCTCGGCCTGCTGGCAGCCGTACTCCGCGCAGCGCTCGATCTCCACCTGCGCGAGCGGGATAGCGTTACGGCCGCTCCCCGTGAGCCCGCTGAGCGGCACGAGTTCGATACCCAGCCGTTCGTTTACGAGCGCATTCAGCGTCGATGACGTCTCCCCCAGGAGGAACGCCGCGATCGAGACGTCGAAATCGGCGCCTTCGAGCGATGCGCCGCTGGCCGTGAGCATGTGCATCAGGTACTTCGTGCCGTAGGTTGTCTTACGGATGGCCGGGTCCGCGAGGACCGGCCCGAGTACCTCGAGCACCTTCGCCTTCGGCAGCTGTTCGCTCGCCCCGTCGAGCCGCGGCGCGTGGCCGACCGGGACGTACCAGCCCCTGCCCGGCGCGGTCGCGAAGGACAACCCCAGCATCAGCGGGTGGTAGGTGTCGCCGGTGGTGGAGAACGCCGCGAACCCGATCTCGCCGGCCTCACGCAGGGCGTCGGCGAGCGCGGCCAGTGCCTCCTCGTCGCAGACCGTGGTGTATTCGATGAGCACATCGCTCGCTGCCTGCTTCGCCGCGGTCGGCTGCGAACCGAGCACCTCGTTCAGGCGCTGCGCGAGCACCCGGAACTCCAGCTCCCGGAAGAGCGCCGCGAGCCGCTCGTGGTCGTAGTCCTGCACCCGGCACCGTTCGAAGTCGAAATCGATCGGGACATCCGTGCGGATGGTCACCAGCTCCTTGTTCCGCCGGGCTTTCTCTTCGCCTTCGACCAGCTTCTTCTTCAGCGCCGGTTGCTTCACCTCGTCGATGTGCTCGTAAATCGACTCCACGGTCCCGAACTGCCGGATGAGGTCGGAGGCCGTCTTCTCGCCGATGCCCTTGATGCCCTCGATGTTGTCGCTCGTGTCGCCCTTGAGGGCCTTGAAGTCGATCATGTACTTCGGGCTGAAGCCGTAGCGCTCGGCCGCCCGCTGCTCGTTGTAGTCGACCGTGTCGCGCTGGTACGGCCGGAACATGAACAGGTTGATTCCGGGCCGGATGAGTTGCACCAGGTCCGTATCGAGCGTCGCGATGTACGTCTCGATCCCCTCGTTCGCCGCGATGTTCGCGATCGTCCCGGCCACATCATCGGCTTCGTAGCCGGGCACTTCGAAGATGGGGATGTTGAACGCGTCGAGCAGTTGGCGCACGCGGGCCATCTGCGTGAGCAGCTCCGAAGGCGTTTCGCGGCGGGTGGCCTTGTACTCCTCGCTCGCCTCGTGGCGGAACGTCTTACCGCCAGCGTCCCAGGCAGCGCAGATGTGCGTCGGCTTGAGCTGGTCGAGGACGCGGATCAGGGTTTCGGCGTAGCCGTGAGTCGCGAAGGTGAGCTCGCCCTTCGACGACATAAGGGGGTTGGGCATGTTCGCCAGTGCGAAGAACGCCCGAAAGAGGATTCCGTGCGAATCGAGGATGACGAGGCGGGTCTTCTGGTTTTGAGCAGCGGTGGGCACCCCCCGATTATATGCGCCGCCGGCGGCCGGGCGGTGGCGGAACGCCTCTCGCAGCTGCGGCCACGCGTAGTGGAGCCGGGAAACCGCACCTCACCGCATCCTGTTGAGCCGGGGGAACGCGAGCCAGCCTCCGGCTACGCTCCGCTGACCGCCGCCGCCAGCTCCTCCGCCGCGCTGTGCGGGTCGAGCTCGCGGCCCGCGACCCGCTCGACCAGCCGGTCGAGCTCCGCCTCCGGTGTCGCCGCCTGGATCTTCTCGAGCAGGATCGCCCGCGCGATCGAGAGCACCTGGTGGCGCGCATCGGCGTTGCGGCACTCTTGGAGCGTGCC
>JBLNCO010000008.1:0-5309 GCA_050260715.1 Hyphomicrobiales bacterium
TTCGAAGGCCGCAGCCGCGAGAAGGCGAACCCGGTCCCGCCGCCCGACTTGTGGATCATCGCCGTGTGCTTGATCGCCTCGAAGATCCCGTCGATCGAGTCCGGCACGGGCAGCACGAAGCACGCGCTGAGCTGCTGCAGCTCGCGCCCGGCATTGACCAGCGTCGGCGAGTTCGGGAGGAAGTCGAGCGACGCCATCAGCCGGTAGAAGCTCTCCTGCGCCGCGGCGCGGTCGCCCTCGGTGCCGCCGAAGCGCAGCTCGGCATCGGCAAGGTTTCGCGCCACCCGCCGGAAGCACTCGTCCGGCGTTTCCACGGGATCGCCCTGGTCGTTGCGCTGCATGATCCGCCGCTCCATAACCACGATCGCGTTCTCGGAGAGCGGGGTCGGCTTGAAGTCTTCGGCGCCCATGTCCGTGTCCTGCGGAATTGAAGTAACCATGGCGTCCTCCCGAACCAGGATGATGAGATTAGAACAAGTGTTCGGCGATTACAAGCGGCCGGGCAGGCTCGCCGGATCCCCTACTTCGTCGTTGCGCACCAGGTACGGCCCGGGCGAGAGTCCGCGCCCTGTTACCAGCGTGCGTCCTGCGTGGAGCTGTTGCGAATCCGCCGACCCGTAGTGCGCCACCAGCTGCTCGCACGCACCCAGCGGGCCGTGCTCCCGCACCATCGCCAGCAGGTGCTGTGGGCGAAAGTCCCGGATAGCCAGCAGGTACGCCTTCTCCGAGAGCACCAGCCCGTCGATATCGGCCTCGCCGTCGGGCGTGCTCCGAATCGCGCCCTGCAGCTGCATCCCGTGCAGTTCCCAAATCCGCGATGGCATTACCGTGCTCCCGCCTGGCTTGATTCGCTGAAGTGCTTGCTTTCGATCTCCTGCAAGAGGCGCGGTCCCCGCGGCCGCTCCTCCGCCGCCCCATCGGGAAGTGGCAGCTGCAAGGTCCGCTCCTGCAACGAAGCGACGCGCCCCTCTTCCAGCGCCTCCACCGCTTCCTTCAGCGACTCCAGGTCTGTGAAGGCGCGATACACCGACGCGAATCGGATGTAGGCGATGTGGTCCACCTTCCGCAGCACGTCCATCGCCACTTCTCCCACGAATGTCGATGGCACCTCCGGCCGGCCATCCGCGTTTACGCGCGCTTCGATCTCGGCGACCATCCCTTCGAGCTGCGCCACCGAGATGCTGCGCTTGCTGCACGCCTTGCGGAGCCCGGCCAGCACCTTCTCGCGGTTCCAGTCCTCCCGGCGGCCATCCTTTTTGACCACCTGCACGACCGAAAGCTGCACCGTCTCGAGGGTGGTGAAGCGCTCACCGCAGGCCGTGCACTGGCGGCGGCGCCGGATGCCGTCGTCCGATGCCCGGCTATCGGTAACCCTCGAATCGCGGAAGTGGCAGTACGGGCAGCGCAACGACATAATCCAAGAAGAAGCGTAATCGCCTCAACAGTTTTGTCGGGGCGCAGGGCGGACTGTACCCCAATATCTTGTAGACCGTCAATCCATGCTACTAGATATTGGGGTCGAGAATTACGTCGCCCCCTGAATCTGCGGCCCCTGTCACCGGCCTGAAAATGTCGTGCCGCGGCGTGTTGCAGTTCTGCTAAGCCTCCTCCGCCGGCCCGGTCCGCCTCGCCTTCCGTTCGCCGGGGACCTTCGCTATCGTTCGGGCATGGCGAAGGACGAATCGTTCGACATCACCACCGGCGCCGACCTCCAGGAGGTCGACAACGCCGTGAACCAGGCCCGCCGCGAAATCGGCACGCGTTTCGACTTCAAGAACGTGCTCGCCGAGATCAACTACGACCGGCACGCGGCGAAGCTCACCGTCCACACCACCGACGAGTACAAGCTCGACGCGATCTGGCAGGTGCTCACGCAGCGCTTCATCGCGCGCAACGTCCCGTTGAAGAACGTGAACCGCGGCGAAGTCGAAAAGGCGGCCGGCAGCACCGTGCGCCAGGAGATCACGATCACCCAGGGCATCGAGTCGGACATCGCGAAGAAGATCGTCAAGTTCATCAAGGATCAGAAGTACAGGAAGGTCCAGGCGCAGGTTCAGGGCGACGCCGTCCGCGTCAGCTCGCCCAGCCGCGACGAGCTGCAGCAGGTCATCCGCGACCTGAAGTTGCAGGACTACGGCATCGAGCTTAAGTTCGGCAATTACCGCTAATCGGCCAGCGCCAGCGGCACAACCTTCGAGCCGAGCATCCGCCTGTGGCGCGTGAGGAGCGGGGCATCGTAGGCGATGCTCGTGGCCGCAATGATCTCGTCGGCCGGGTCGCTCCGGAAGTCGAGCCGGCGCAGCTGGCGGCACACGTCCACCGAAATCGGCCAGACGTGAATGCGGCCGAGATCCCGGTTGAGTTCCGGGTCATCGAGGTCGAGGCGTACTCGGCCCTGCTGCACGAGCGCGAAGAGCTGCCAGAGGACAATTCCGGAGATTCCCCACGCCTGTCCCTCGAGCACGCGATCCTCATCGTCCCGCAACTCCTGCCGGAGGAAGTCGATAAGGATGTGGGTATCGAGGTTGAGCATCGCCGTCCTTTCCTGAGGGCGCTATCGAACCCGTCTTCCCCGTGATCCTGGGGCACCTCGCGTTCCATGAGCGAGGCATTGCTCCCTCGCGCGGGCCGCTTCCGCGTTACCGGGGCGAACGTGTGGGGCCCTACTCGCCCGGGAGCGCTTCCCAGCTTCGGCCGGTGCCGAACGTGTCGCCCAGCACTTCGATCTTGTCCCGGTACTTCCCCTTGAGGTCAGCCAGCGTCGGGTCGAACGGCACAAGCTTCGCCACCGGCTTCCCCCGCTTGGTGATCACGATGCCTTCAGGATCGACCTCGTCGAGGAGCGCCAGGCACTGTTCTTTGAACGTCGCTGCCGGGATCGTCTTCATAGTCACAGCATCCGAGTGGTCACTTCGGATGTCCACCTCCGCCTGTATGACCAGGCATGAATACGCCAGGGCGGACCAACGCACTGGCTCCTTACCATGCGGTAAGATGGTCCCACTGCGGTGCCGTGCCGGGCCCGCCTGTTGACTCACTCTCGAGGTGCCCCCATGGAGTTCAAGTTCACCGCTGAGCACGAAGCCCTCCGCTCCGAGGTACGCCAGTTCCTCAAGGAGAACGTTCCCTCCGGTCCCGGGCCCGCCCGCCCCACCTCCCAGGAGGACTGGCCGGCGCAGATTGCGTTCAACAAAAAGCTCGCCCAGCGGAAGTGGATTGCGCCCGCCTGGCCGGTCGAATACGGCGGCCTCGGCTGGAGCCACATCAACCAGATGATTTTCAGCGAAGAGCTCTCCTACGCCGGCGCCCCCGACGGCGGCCGCGTTTTCAACGTCGGCATGATCGGCCCCACGCTCATCGTCCACGGCTCCCCCGAGCAGAAGCGCGAACACCTCCCGCGCATAACCAGCGGCGATGTCGTCTGGTGCCAGGGCTACAGCGAGCCCGGAGCCGGCTCCGACCTCGCCAGCCTGCAGACTCGCGCCGTCCGCGATGGCGACGACTACGTGGTCAACGGCCAGAAGATCTGGACCACCGGCGCCCATCACGCCGACTGGTGCTTCCTCCTCGTCCGCACCGACCCCGATGCCCCCAAGCACAAGGGAATCTCGTTCCTCCTCGTCGACATGAAGACGCCCGGCATCACCGTCCGGCCCATCGTCAACATGGCCGGCTACCACGAGTTCAACGAGGTGTTCTTCGAGGACGTCCGCGTGCCCGTGGCAAACCGCGTCGGCGAGGAGAACAACGGCTGGTACGTCGCGATGACCCTGCTCGACTTCGAGCGCTCGAACGTCGCCTCGATCGCCGCGAACCAGCGCCAGCTCGAGTTGCTCGCCTCGCACATGCGCGAAAATCGCGACGGCGCCTACCGCGACGTCCTCCGCCACCGCCTCGCCGACCTCTGGGTCGCGAACGAAACGGGGCGGCTTCTGAGCTACCGCACCGCCTGGATGCAGGAGGCGGGCCGCACGGTGAACTACGAGGCATCGGTCATCAAGCTCTTCGCGACCGAGCTGGGCCAGCGCATCACGAACTTCGGCGTGAACCTCCTCGGCCTCGCCGGCGCGCTGGAACCGGATTCGAAGTACGTGAAGTTCAACGGTGTGATGGAAAAGGGCCACCTCTCGAACGTGTCCCCCACCATCTACAGCGGTTCCAGCGAGATCCAGCGAAACATCATCGCCACCCGGGGCCTCGGCCTCCCGCGGGACTGACGAGGGTCCCCGTGAAGCGCCGCGCGTGCGCGTGAGCCTGGCTGCGTCAGTTCATGAACACCGTGACGTAGAGCCACATCCCGCCCGACTTCACGGCCGCCACGCCGGCCCGCGTGAACGCCGGCTCCAGGATGTTCGCCCGGTGGCCGGGGCTCGCCATGAGCCCAGCGAAGGCCGCGTCCACGGTTTGCGTCTCGGGGTAGTTGTTCCGGGCCAGGTTCTCGCCGGCGAGCCGGTAGCGCACGCCGCGCGCCGCCAGCTCCGCGAAGGCGCTATCGCCGTCGGGCCCGTAGTGGTCGAAGTAGTCGCCCGCGATCAGGTTCTGCGCGCGCGTCATTGCCACGTCCGCCAGCGTCTCGTCCCACTCGAGCGCCGCGAGCCCTTCGTCCACGCGCGCTGCATTCATGGCGCGCAGCAGCTCCTCCGCCTTCGCTGCTGACGCTGTGACCGGCGTGGTTGACGACGCCAGCCCATCGGGCAGCGCGTTGACCCCCGGCTGGCTCGTCGCTGTCGCTTCCGGCGTCTCCGTGGCTGTCGCAGGTGTCGAGTCGGTGACAGGTTCGCCGAGGTCCAGCCCGGCCGCCAAAGCTCCTCGCGATTCTGCCGATCCATTGGGTGCGGGTGGCGCGGCCACCGCGGTGTCCTGCGCGAACTGCATGCCCAGGACGCCGAGGCTGCTGCACGCGCCCGCGAGAAGAACGGCGGCGAAGACGACCCTGCGCATGTTGTGGGTGTCGGCCCGCCGCAGCTGCGGCCGTATCAGGGATTGCCCGCAGGCGGGGAGGAGGTTGGCAATTGGAGCAGCGAGGCACTGCGAGCGACGCCAACCTGCTCGCCCCGCTCGTCGGCATGCGCCTGCTCGTCGTGTCGCAGTCGCTCGAGTGGGCCGCCGACCGGGCCCGCGGCCTCGAAGCGCTCGGCTACCGCGTCGCCCTCTGCGGCGAGCCCCGCGCGGCCCGCGAGGCGATCGAGCGCGTCAGCCCCGAAAGCGTGGTGGTCGACCTCGACCGCGAGGTCGCCTTCCCCGCCGATGTCGTGGCCGCCCTGCGCGCCACGAGCCCAGTGCCCGTCCTCGTCGTCGGCTGCGCCGGC
>JBLNCO010000009.1:0-3374 GCA_050260715.1 Hyphomicrobiales bacterium
GATTGCGTGGTTCGATGCGTACATCACGAACGTCGACCGGACGGCGCGGAACACGAACCTGCTGCTCTGGCACCGGGAGCTGTGGCTCATCGACCACGGGGCCGCGTTCTACTTCCATCACAACTGGCCCGGCTACCTGGAGCGCGCGGCCAGCCCGTTCGCGGCCATCCGCGACCACGTCCTGCTGCCCTACGCCGCGGATATCCGGGGGGCGAACGAGCGGCTGCGCCCGATGCTCACGGACGAGCTGATCGAACGGGTGGCCGCTGCGGTCCCGGAGGGCTGGATCGCTGTGGAGGAGCCGTTCGGGAGCACCGGCGACGTGCGGGACGCGTACGTGCGCTACCTGCGAGCGCGGCGGGACGCGTCGGACATCTTCACGAAGGAGGCGGTTCGTGCCCGCGCCGAGCACGTTTGACTACGCGGTGCTACGCGTCGTCCCGCGGGTCGAACGCGGCGAGTTCGTGAACGCGGGCGTGGTGCTGTTCTGCCGCGTGAGGCGCGTTCTCGACGCGCGGGTGGAACTGGACGAGGCGAGGCTCCTGGCGCTCGACCCGGCGGTCGACCTGGAACTGGTGAGGCGGTCGCTCGCGGGGTTCGTGCGGGTGGCTCGGGGCGAAGCCGATGGCGGGCCGATCGCACGGCTCCCGCTGCACGAGCGCTTTCACTGGCTCACGGCGCCGCGAAGCACGATCGTCCAGCCGTCGCCCATCCATAGCGGCGAATGTGATGACCCCGGAGCGGAGCTCGAACAGCTGATGGACGAAATGGTGCGGCCGATCCGCCGTGAGGCGCCGGGGCCGGGTTTCGACGCCGAAGCTCAGTAGTGGATGGCGCGAGGGGCGCCGCCGCCGGCAGCAATGGCGTCGCCGGTGATGGCGATGGCGCGCGGCGACGCGAGGAACGTGACGACGGCCGCGACGTCGCTGGCGTCGATGAGACGCCGGATGCTATTGCCGCGGGCAAGGCCGGCCTCGACCTCATCGGGCGTGCGGCCGGTGGCCTGCGCGCGGGCCGCGATGACCGCCGGTGTCTTCTCGGTACGGGTCAGGCCCGGATGGACGACGGTGACGTTGATCCCGTGCGGGCCGAGCTCGTCGGCGAGGTTCTTGGTGAGGGCGGCTACCGCAACGTTGCGGATGCTGCCGATGGTCGAGCCGGTCTGGCGGGCGGCGAGGCCGCTGATATTGATGATCCGGCCCCAGCCCTGCTGCCGCATGTGCGGGGCGGCCTCGCGGGCGCAGCGGAGGTAGCCCATCACCTTGACGTTGACGTCGTCCCAGAAGAGGTCGTTGGTGATGTCGGCGAGCTGCGGGACGGGCCCCTGGCCGCCGGGCATGGCCGCGTTGTTCACGAGGATATCGACGCCGCCAAGCGCTTCGACCGCCTGGGCGACCATATTTCGAACGGAAGCGTCGTCGCCGGTATCGGCGACCACGGGGACGATGCGGCGGCCGGTGAGGGAGGCGAGCTCGACGGCTGTCGCCTCCAGCGTCTCGCGGGTGCGCCCGGCGATAACAACGTCGACGCCCTCGGCGGCGAGCTCGCGGGCGATGGCTTTGCCAATGCCGCGGCTGCCGCCGGTAACGATGGCCCGTTTGCCTTCGAGCTGGAGGTCCACCTGGCGTTAGAGAAGGCGGCGGATGGGCTTGCGGCCCGGGCGCGGGTCGTAGTTGCTCTTGAACATCTCGAGCTTGTCGCGCTCGATGAGGTACTTCCCGGCGAACAGGTGCGCGGGAATCTTCTTCTGCTTAATCAGGCGGCGAAGGCTCTGCGGGTGAATCGCGAGCTCACGGGCCGCTTCCACGAGGTCGAGGTAGTTCTCGAAGGGCGTCGACGTCAGGGCCATACTGCACTCCAACCCCGCGGATGGATGCGCCGCCACCCCGGGGGAAATAGCTTATCTGTGTAGGCAGAAAAGAACCTTAGCAGTTTCGGTGAATTATTGTCTACACCCCTTCGCATTTGTCCGCGGAGGCCAGGCGGCGGGCGATGATCACCAGGCGTTCGCCGGCGACCGTCGCGCAGAGCAGGGTGACCGTCTCGCCTTCGACGCGGCCGAGGAGGCGCCGCAGCTCGTCGGGCTCGACCGGGAAGGCACGGCGCCGGATTTCGAGCGGGGACCAGCCGCGCTCGCGGAGCCGCTGCTGAAGACGCCGCACCGAGAACGGGAGGACATCGAGCACCCCAAAGGTGGCGCAGAGAGGGTCGAACGCGGGCGCATCGGCGGTGAGGTAGGCGAGGTGCTGGTCGGCCAGGCGCGCGCCGAGCCGTGTTCCCAGTTGCCGGACGAGGCCGGCGCGGGTCACGCAGGATTCGGGGTCGAAGACGAACGCGGCGAGCGGCACGGGCGCCTGGTCGCATTCGGGTTCGAGGGAGGTCAGTTCGTGGCCGCCGGGCAGGAGAACAGCCCGGCGAAGGCCGGGACATGCGCCCTCGCCGAGCCAGATGGCCGCTTCACGCATCGATCGGCCAAGTTGCACGAACTCCGTTTCGCAGCCGGCCGGGAGCTGTTCGTGGGCAATGCCCGGCGGGGCCTTCATGACGCCCGCGGCGACCGAGGCCAGGAGCTCGAGCGCGACGTGCCAGCGGGGGACGAAGGCGGCCGGGTCGAAGCGGCGGCCGGAGGCGCCACGGCGCGCGGGATCGATGACGGCTGCCGCGCGGGCGAGGTGCGCGGGCGGGCGGGTGCCGTCGCCGAGAGCGACGCGGCCGGCGGTGTTCGCGTTCGCGAGCAGCGCGGTCGGGGCATCGAGCTCGACGCCGACCGCGTCGCACCCGGCCTCGATAGAGGCGAGCAGGTCGCCGCCGAGCCCGGCGGTGAGGTCCACCACGGGGCGGCCGAACGCCGCGAGGCGGGCGGCCCGCCGGGCCGCGACCAGGGGGTGGGTCATCATTTCGAGCCCCGGCGCGGAGGCGAGCAGGCCGCGGCCGCTGCCGAAGCGCTCGCGCGCCTTCGCGCGGAGGACGAGCTGTTCGCCGAGGGCGGCGGCTTCGGAGGGCGGGAACTGCCTGCGCAGCCGATCGGCGAGCTGCGTGGCCGGGAGGGCCGCAAGCGATGGGTCGAGCGATTCGAGCGAGGCCCGGCCGTTGGGAGAGGCGAGGTAGCGTGCGCGGGCGAGGTCCACGCTCCCGAGTGTAAGCGGGCGGCGAACGTGGGCTATGCTCGACCCATGGCGGCGATCCTGTGCCTCGACTTCGACGACACGATCGTGCTGGACAACACGACCCGGCAGATTTTCGAGCGTTTCGCGACCGGCGACTGGCGCGAGGCGCACGAGGCGTACCACCGGGGCGAAATGTCGGTCGAGCAGTTCAACGCGGCCGGGCTGAACATGGTCGACATCGACGTGAGCGCCGAGGAGATGGCCGAG
>JBLNCO010000010.1:0-7801 GCA_050260715.1 Hyphomicrobiales bacterium
TCATCTTCCTCGTTGTAAGCCAGTCCGTTTATGGCTTCTATATGGGTGCTGTCTTTGCACCAAACCACAAGGGAATGCCTATGTCCGACGTGGTTCCGCCTAATGACTTCTTGCGGCTCCAGGTGCTCACGACACGAAACGTCCGCCAGCATCCCTTGTCCGACTTCCTTTACGGCGGGCTGAACGCGCAAATCGAGCACCACCTGTTTCCTTCGATGCCACGGAACAATTTAAGCAAGTCACGCGCGATCGTGCGCGACTTCTGCACGGAGCACGGCATCGACTACCACGAGACTGGTCCCTTGCAGTCCTACCACGAGATCCTCAGCCATCTTCACGCAGTCGGTAATTCGCTCAGAGCGACCAAGGCCGTGGTTGTTGGCGGCTAGGTGGGGAACTGTGAGCGAGAAGACACCGGTCTCTCGCGAACCGGTCAAGAGGGCTGAAGGCGAATGAGCACGGTTTGAGCACGGGAGGATGTGTCGATTAGCACGGGCTGATTCCGCTTACTCCGGCAAAGAGCCCGAGAGGACAAGGGGCGCGTTGCGCTCGACCTATTGGGTGTCGGCCACCGACGCCCATTGAAGCAACCTACCCTTGACCCCCCTCCTCTGCGGGTTGGTCAGCCGCAGCAGCAGCCTCATCTTCCGCGACCTGGACCGCCCGAGCTGCGTCCAGCGCATTGGCATCGGTGTTCATCATCGACTCCCGTTTCGCCTCGTCCCGCTCGGCGACGGCCCGAAGGTCGCGCGATTCAGCTTTCTTACGATCCAGTTCTGCCTGCAACTCGTCGATGGTGTGCATGCGCTCATCCACGGCTGGGGGAAATTCGATGCGGAGCGACTGCTCCCTCAAAAGAGGGAGGACATCGTGTCCCAGCCCCTCGATTTCTGACCTGATCCGAGACTCAAGCCGCCGTTGCTCGAGTGCGAGTCGCACTCGCTGGGCCCGTCGTCTTGTTCGTAGTGCGAGCTCCGCTGCGGACTCTTTTCCCTGGTCGACGAGAGTCGCCAGGGAGCCCTGGTCTGCCCGGTTCTTCTGTCCCACATTGCCTCCTTCGTCTTCCCACGCGGAAAGGCCCTCCGCCGAGGCGGAATGGATCGCCAGGCCTTCAGGCGCCGCCGGCTTCGACCGGCGCGATAGTCTCTTGCCCCAGTGCATCTCGCTACTCCTCAGGAGCGCCCAATAAGCTCCTTGAACACGACCTCGTAATCCTCCATGGCGGCGCGTAGCTCGTCCGTCGTGAGTGCGTTTCGCTGGTTGCGCCTGGCGGCCTCGTGTGCCGCCCGGTAGTGCTGCACGGCCCGCGGGTGGTCCACGGAAAGCGCCTCCGCTCCCTGGTCGAACTCGGCCGACGAGTATCCACGGGCCGAAATCACTTCCGTGATGAGCTCGCCCGCGGCCGCGAGAGCGGCGCCCGGGTCGTTCACGAACCCCGCCTGGGCTGCAGTCCACCGCTCACTGTAGCTATTCACTTCTATCGCGGAGAGTGTACGCACCTGGAACAGACCGGCGCGGCTCTGACGCCGCATGAGGTCCTCCTCAGCTTCCGAGCGGCCCTGCTCCCCACGCGCCTTTTCGTACTCAGGGCCGAAGTTCTCGCGAAGCGTGGCCGTCTGCCGTGACTTTCGGCGCTGCGGTGACATCATGGCAAGTGAGACAGCCACCAGGACGGCAACCACGACAAGTGCGGCGATGAGGATGAGCATCCAGCTTTCCATGGTTCACTCCTATCGGGAGTATGTGCGTCTCGCGCGGGCCTCCTCCGGCCCGCAGAATGATCTGCAAATCCGGGCGGCAAATCCCTGGAGATGCTGAGTCACGAGTGTCACACCGGCTCCTCCTCCAATTCTGCCCGGGGAAACGTCACTTTGAAGGTGGTACCTGCGCCAGGCTTACTCTTCAAGCCGATGGAACCATGCATAGCGGACACGAGGTCCCGGGTGATGGCGAGACCGAGCCCAATCCCGAACGGCACGGCCCGCTTCGCCTCCTCCGTTCGATAAAACCTCTCGAACAGGCGCGGCTGATCTTCTTCGGTCACTCCTATGCCCGTGTCAGCGACCTCGACCGCCACTCCGGGGCCGTCATCGTAGGTCCGGAGGGTGATCGAGCCGCCCGCTGGCGTATAGCGGACGGCATTCGAGAGCAGGTTGCCGAACACCGACTGAACGGCCCAGTCGTCCGCCATGACGTAGGGATTGGACGCTTCGTAGGACTCACTCACGTCCAGCCCCTTTTCGTGAGCCGCGACGCGCGTCCAGCGGACGACGCGTTGGAGCGAGCGATGGACATGCACGGGCGCGACTTCGAGCTCGCGCGCCTCGTTCCGGCTGGCGGCAAGCAACTCCTCGCGGAGCGCCTGGACTCGCTCGACCGCAAATTCAACATCGTCCTCTCGCTGGCTGAGCTCTTCCGGCCAGCTTCGGCGCTCCTCGAGGAACCGTCGGATGGACGCGACGTTGGACTTGATGACCGTGAGCGGTGTGCCCAGCTCGTGGCTCACGCCAGCTAGCAAGTCCAGCCGGCCTTTTTCGGCCCGTTCGGCGTCCTCGGAACGCGTCTGCTCGGCCGCTGCGCTGGCATCAGCCTCCGCCAGCCGCACTTCCGCAAGCAAGGAGTACTCTACGGCGTATGAGACGAGGACCTCGAGCAGGAATTGTTGCGCGAGAACGAGCTCTCTCCCCTCGTTCGGACCCACCACGACGTCAACAGCGGCAGCATGCATCCCCATGATCTCGCGCGGCCCCGCGCCGGAAGAGCTGAGCACCTTGCCCAACTTCGCAGCCGAGCCAGTCACCTCCGCGCCCCGGCGACACACCTCTTCGAGGACAGTCGCGTAGGTGTCTTGATTCGATGGTGCGGAGTGGGACATGCGGGCCTCCTCACACCTGGGCAACCAGGCCAACGACGTTGACGGGCCGCGCTCTCATCCTGAGTCAGGACAGCGGTGAACCAGCATTATGCGCTGATCTCACTCCGGATGACATCCAAACGGCGTTTGCTATGCCCTCCTCCATGAATTCGGGTACTCAGATAAGGCGCCGGAACCCTCGAGCGACTGCCGAAAGCCCGGGTGTGGATCCACTGGGACTCCGAACGCCCGGCCTCCCCGGTCAACCGATCAGGCCGCGGTGCCACCGCAACTCTCGGCTGTCAGGAAGCTGGCGACGACCTGGCAAGTTCCAGCTCACGCGCGAGGCTCGCCGTGTCCCACGCGCCCATGTGGCGCCTGCTTCCGATGAAGAACGTGGGTGTTTGGAGCGCCCCGCTCGCCTCTGCGCTTGCTGCATCGCCCCGTACTCGGTCGGCATGGCGGCCTTCGGTCAGTGCGCGCGTAAACGCCTCAACGTCGAGTCCAAGCGCGCCGGCGTATCCGAGCAAGTCCTCGAGCTCCAATTCTTCCTGGTGCCGGAAGAGTAGATCGTACATTTCCCAGAAGCGACCTTGCGTCCCGGCGGCTTCAACCGCCTGCGCTGCAAGCTCGGCACGCGGATGAACATCGGGGAGCGGCAGGTGGCGGAATACGTAGCGAAGCTCATCGCCGAATCGGACGCGCAGCTCGTCAACGACGTTGGTTGCGGTGCCGCAGAACGGACACTCGAAGTCTCCGTACTCGACCAGTGTTAGGGGCGCATCGATCGGACCACGGACGTGATCGCGCTCGACGTCTATAGGCGCGTCCAGTCGTGTAGGCAGAGCCTCCGTCTTCTCCCCAAGAATGAGCGACGCACCGCGGAAGGTGAGCCAGCCTGTCAGCGCGGAAAGGGCACAGGCGAGGAGCACCGCTACGGTGGCCTCCTGCCGTAGTTGTGCAGAGTCAAACGCGAGGTTGACGATCAGCAGCGAGACGCTGAAGCCCATCCCCGCGAGCGCGCCTCCGCCGACGATCTGTCCGGGCCCGAGGCCGCGCGGGAGAGGCCCGAGGCCAAGTCGGGCCCCACCAATGGCGGCGAGTCCGATCCCGATGGGCTTGCCGGCGACCAATCCGATCACGATGCCCCAGGTAATAGAAGATGTGAGAGCCTCGCCCAACATCCCTCCCCGCAAATCCACTCCTGCGTTGGCAAGCGCGAATACAGGCACGATGGCGAAGCTGGTCCACGGATGCAAGATGTTCTGGAGTCTTTCATTCACCGACACCGCACGTTGCAGGCCTCGGCCCGCCGAGCGACCGGCGCTGGGCACCGGTGACTGCCGGAAGGCAGCAACCATTCTCGACGCCCGCTCCAGCTCGGAACGCCGCGGCGGGTGGGCGACGACCAGCAGGCCGGCAAGCATGCCGACGATGGAGGGGTGGAGCCCGGATTGGATCGTCGCCAGCCACGCAGCCCCGCCAAAGAGGCCGTAGGCGAGTAGCTGCCAGACGGCGGCCCGGCCGAGGAGCGCGATTCCGCCCAGGCCTGCGATTGCGAAGACGATTGCTCCTGGGTCAATCGACTCCGAGTAGACTGCCCCAATAATCGCCACGGCCAGGAGATCGTCGACGACCGTCATCGTCAACAGTAACACGCGTAGCTGTGTCGGAGCCTTCGGCCCCAATAAAGCGAGCGCACCCAGCAGGAACGCGGTGTCAGTCCCGATAACCACGCCCCAACCACCTCGTGCTTCGCCCGATGGATTAAGCAATAGATAGAGCGCAGCCGGGACGGCGATTCCGGCAATACCGCCGAGTGCTGGGATGACCAGCCTCCTTCGCTGGCGGAGCTCGCCTATCGAAATCTCCTGCCGGAGTTCGAGTCCGATGACGAAGAAGAAAACGACCATGAGTCCGTCGTTGATCCAGTGCAGTAGGTCCATCTCAAGAGCGTGGCTACCGAACTGAAGTGCAACGTCAGTCTCCAGCAACGAAAAATATGACGAGGACCACGGCGAATTGGCCCAGGCGAGCGCGACCACCGTCGCCACCACCAAAAGACCTGCGCTTGCAGATTCGGTCTGGACGAAGTCCCGCAGCGGTTTGGACAGGGCCGCAAGCACGACTCCGCGCGGAGGCTGGGACTTTCGTTGAAACACAGGCTGCGCGGTTGGCACTAAGGCTTAGTCCCCCTGGGATCGCCGACGGAGTCATCACAGATACGGTTGGTGGCGTCGCCACATCCTACGTCCGCTGACAACTACCCGCGGCGCTTGATGGCCCCCACGGTACTGCCGCGGACAGTCCACGAGTCGCGCGAACTACAGAAGTGGATGGTCGCATTCGCAGCCAATCAGCGCTTAGGTCAGGCCCGCTTGTCGCCCGCAGCCATCCGCGCGAACGGTGCAATCCGTCGTAGGCTCCCCCACGGCATGGCAGATGTTTCGGCGGAAAGCTCCATGGAGTGGAGCGGGGTGCCGGGCGCCGCGGCGTAGGCTCGTGGTACGACTGGCGGGGCCGAGGGAGCCCGGCTGTCGGTGCCTATTACCACCATAAGCAATAGAACAAATGTTTTGATGGCTCCGCGTCCCGGGACAGATCCCGAATTTTTCTGCCCGTCGAGGTCACGCTCAGGGTCGATTGCGGCAAGAAGCGCCAGGCCGGCGAAAAACGGCACTACTTCTCGTGGGAAGAGCTGCCACGGAACAATGAAACAAACGCCTGCGAGCCGAATCGAAGGGTCAACCCTGTTCGCCTCGCCCGAGAATGGAAGCGTGCGATGGAGGAGCGTGGCGAGTCACGGGCTGACCTCGCGCGTCGGCTTGGTGTGTCGCGAGCACGGGTCACGCAGGTCCTGAGCGTGTTGGACCTGGCTCCGGAAGAGTTGGAGTTGTTGGAACAGCAAGTTGGACCGGGCATGGTGTCGGAGCGGTCGCTGAGAGGGCTAAGGCAGTTATCTCCGGAGCGCCAACGCGAACGATTGCTCTCGTGGGCTGACGGAGAATCAGGAACATAGCCTCTGGGCCACAGCGACCTGCGCGACTCCCGGAGTCCCAACGGGAGTTACTCCGCGATCGACCGGTGTTGCCCGGCCCGCACATGGGCATGGCAACACCAAAGCGCCGCCAGTCAGCCCCTGGTCTCGAACCGAGCGCTGCCCGTCCGCAGGAGGCGTGCGGACGGGTATGCCCGTTGGTGACGCGTGAACGGGGCTCCCCAAATCCGCTTACCTGCTCGGGACGGTGGCGCAGGCGCAGCTGTGTGCGGCGCCGGGCGTGTGGTCATGGTCGCAGGAGCATCCACCGCAAGCCCAGCAGGGATCGAGGTCGTCATGGACGAGAGGCAGTCCGAGGAGCTCCGCGGCGGCCGACGCGCGGGCATTGCCGCCCACCGTCGCCAGCGCCGGTCCGCCGGCAGCATCGAACGACAGCTCGGCGACGGGCTCGAAACCGGCGCGGGAGATGCCGATGCCCGAAGGCAGGTTCTCCGGCGCGTGGATGATCCAGAGCCGGGTCGCAGGCGGGCATTCTCGACGGACGATCTCCGAAAGAAGCGCCGGATAGATGCCGCGGCCCCGGAACGCCGGCAGCGTCGCGAAGTCCCAGAGGTAGCGATTCCCGGCGGGCAGAAAGAAGCAGAGCCCGAGTTCGCCAATCTCGCAGGTGCGCATCGCGACCCAGCCGTAACCCGCCGGTTCGCCCTCGACGGAGATGACGTAGGGGCGGTGACCTTCGGCGCGACGCCGGGCGACCTCTTCGTGCGGTAGCCCTGCCAGCGACGCGATGACGCAGTCCCTCTCGGGTGACTCCACCGTCATTCCGGCCGGGAGCGCCATCTCGGGCTGACCATCTTCGTACCACCATGTTGCGAGTGCCATTGCCGTTCTCCTTGCTGTTTGGTGATCTCAGCGTGTCGCGGCTGCCGTGCCGCGGAATCACCCCGACGGGTGAGCGTGGAGGGTGATTTTGGAAAGGCGCTTCGCACAGCGCGCCCATACCATTGAACGGAGGACATCCTCGCCAAAGGAACGAAGTGGCGAACCAACCGGCCAGTCTGCTCGAAACCAAGCTCCAGCCGCCGCGGGCACGTGAGAGCCTGGTGCGGCCGCGCCTCGTTGACCTCGCGGACCGGGTGCTGGATGTGCCCCTCGCGCTCGTGTCGGCGCCGGCCGGCTTCGGCAAGTCGACGGTCATGCTGGCCTGGTTCGAACGGCTGAGCGCCAGCGCCGCGGTGGCATGGATCTCCCTCGATGAGGCGGACAGCGAGCCCGACCACTTCACGCGCTACCTCGCGGAAGCGGCGCACCGGGCCTGGGAGATCACGGTTGGCTCCGAGTTAACGCTGGAAGCCCTGGTGGTGGAACTCGTAAACCACGTAGCCGCGCTCGATCGCCCGGCTGTCTTGATGTTGGACGACTATCAACTGGTCGAGTCGCCGAGGAACCATGCAGCTGTCGGGTTCTTGCTCGAACACCTGCCTGCCAACATGCACCTGGTCATCGGAGCAAGGCGAGATCCTCCGTTGCCCCTGGCGCGCCTGCGCTCGCGTGGCCGCCTGCTCGAAGTTCGAGCCGACGATCTGCGGTTCACTGCTGGTGAGGCGGGTGAACTGCTGAACGGCATGGAGGGGCTCGGCCTTGCCGCCAGCCAGGTGGAGACGCTCGAGGCCCGCACCGAAGGGTGGGCTGCAGCGTTGCAGCTCGCAGCGCTGGCCGCCCGTAGCGCCCCTGAGCCGAATCGCTTCGTCAGCAGCTTCGGCGGCTCGCACCGGTTCGTTTTCGACTATCTCGCCGAGGAGGTCCTCAGCGCGCAGGACGAGGAGACGCAAGCCTTCCTCTTGCGGACTGCCGTC
The DNA here is from genome assembly GCA_050260715.1 of Hyphomicrobiales bacterium. GTDB lineage: Bacteria > Chloroflexota > Dehalococcoidia > Tepidiformales > Tepidiformaceae > JALOAP01. Next base: position 7,709 of record JBLNCO010000010.1, read on the forward strand.
CTCGAACGTCTCTCCGGGCCACTGTGCGATGCGGTGACCGGGCTTGGCGGCAGCGCAGCCAGGCTGGCTGCCCTCAACCGGGTAAACCTTTTC
>JBLNCO010000011.1:0-2584 GCA_050260715.1 Hyphomicrobiales bacterium
GATGCCCTGGCGGATGTCCTGCCCGAACCAGGGGTACACCGGCGGCGTGTTACCCCGCCCCAGCATGAGGTCCACGCGGCCGCCCGCGAGGTGCTGCAGCATCGCGTAGTCCTCGGCGATCTTCACCGGGTCGTTGGTGGTGATGAGCGTGGTCGCGGTGGAAAGGATGATCCGCTTCGTCTTCGCGGCGATGTAGCCCAGGAGCGTCGTGGGCGACGACGGGACAAACGGCGGGTTGTGGTGCTCGCCCGTGGCGAACACGTCGAGCCCCACCTCCTCAGCCTTCAGCGCAATCGCGACCATCGCTTCGATGCGCTCGTGCTCGGTGGGGGTGCGGCCGGTGGTGGGGTCGGGGGTAACGTCGCCGACGGAAAAAATGCCGAACTGCATGGCGTCCTCCGGGATCCATTGTGGCAGGTATCGATCCAATCACCGGTAGTAGCCACACCGGGGCCGATTTGCCACTCTCTTCCGATACCCCCTGCGACCGCGCCCGAAGGAGGCCCCGCGTGACTAGCACGAAGATCGTCCCGTTCCTCTGGTTCGAAAACCAGGCCGAAGAGGCGATGAGCACCTACGTATCGCTGTTCGACAACTCCCGCGTGATCGAAGTCAGCCGCGCCGGCGAGGACGGGCCTGCCATGGTCTGCACGTTCGAAATCGAAGGGCAGCGCGTGATAGCGATGAACGGCGGCCCGGATTTCCGGCTCAGCGAAGCCTTCTCGTTCTTCGTCAGCTGCGAGGACCAGGAAGAGGTCGACCACTACTGGTCCGCACTCCTCGCCGGCGGCGGGCAGCCGAGCCAGTGCGGCTGGCTGACCGACCGCTTCGGCGTGACCTGGCAGATCATCCCGACCGCCCTGCCGGAGCTCATGGGCGACCCCGACCGGGAGCGGGCCGGGCGCGTCATGGAGGCGATGCTGAAGATGCAGAAGATCGACGTGGCGGAGCTGCAGCGGGCGTACGAGGGCGCGTAGCCCGCGGGGCCGCGTAGCTCGTATGGCTGGTAGGCTTCCCCCGGGAGGCCAACCGCCATGGACTTCGAACTGACCGAAGCGCAGCAGCAGATTCGCGCGCAGGCGCGGGCTCTCGCCGCGCGCTTCGACGACGCCTACTGGCGCCGCTGCGACAGCGCCCACGAGTTCCCTTGGGAGTTCTACCAGGCGTTCGCGGAGGCCGGCTGGCTGGGCATCGCGATTCCCGAGGAGTACGGCGGGGCGGGCCTCGGCATCACCGAGGCGTCGATCCTGCTGGAGGAAGTCGCCGCTTCCGGCGCTGCGATGAACGGCGCAACGGCGCTCCACCTGACCATCTTCGGGCTCAATCCTGTCGTGCGGCACGGCACGGACGAGCTGCGCCAGCGCGTGCTCCCGGAGGCGGCCGCCGGGCGGCTGCACGTCGCGTTTGGCGTGACCGAGCCCACCGCCGGCTCCGATACGCCGTCCATCACCACCTTCGCCCGCCGCGACGGGGATACGTACTACATCCGCGGGCAGAAGGTCTGGACTTCGAAGGCGAAGGAATCGACGAAGGTGCTCCTGCTGGCGCGCACGACACCCCTCGAAGAGTGCACTCGCCGCACGGATGGCATGACGCTCTTCCTCGCCGACCTCGACCCGAAGTACGTGACCATCCGCGAGATCGAGAAGCTGGGCCGCCACGCGGTCGATTCGAACGAGGTGTTCTACGACGACCTCCCGGTGGACGCGCGCGACGTGGTTGGCGAAGTGGGCCGCGGGTTCTACCACCTGCTCGACGGCCTGAACCCGGAGCGCATCCTCATCGCCTCGGAGGCGCTGGGCACGGGCCGGGCCGCACTGCGCAAAGCCGTCGCCTATGCGAAGGAGCGCGTCGTGTTCGGGCGGCCGATTGGCCAGAACCAGGGCCTCCAGTTCCCGCTGGCGGATTCGCACGCGAAGCTGGCCGCGGCCGAACTGGTCATCCGCAAGGCTTCGTGGCTCTACGACACCGGCCAGCCCTGCGGGGCCGAGGCGAACATGGCGAAGTACCTCGCCTCGGAGTGGGGCTTCGAAGCGGCCGATCGCGCGCTGCAGGTGCACGGCGGCTTCGGGTACGCGCGCGAGTTCGATGTCGAGCGGTACTGGCGCGAAGTGCGGGTGATGCGCATCGCGCCTATCACCCAGGAGATGGTGCTGAACTTCCTCGGGCAGCACGAACTGGGGCTGCCCCGCTCGTACTAGCGCCGCCTACTACGGCGAAGGTAAAGGCGACGCCCTGCCATGCCGCTGAAATTCGTGTGTGTCATCGCTCTAGGACGGCCGCAGTGCCGGCCAGCGATACTCGAAGCAGGAGAGAGCGATGTCGCGCGCGAAACCGAAAATGATCTGCGCATGGTGCAAACGGGTTTGCCGGAATGGCGCAGAGCCAGCATCACATGGCATCTGTACGCAGTGCCGCGTGGCGCTGCTGCAACGCCGGCCAGTCCGCCTGTACGTCCCGGATACCGCAGCGGGATAGTTCCCGCGCGAGTGTCGAAAATGGTGGTGCAGCCACCCGGCATCGGGTGGCTGCACTGCTTTCGGTACAGATCAGGCGTCGGGCGGCCAGGGCCACGGGTGCGCCG
>JBLNCO010000012.1:0-5093 GCA_050260715.1 Hyphomicrobiales bacterium
CGGGATGGGCATAGCCCCGATCTGCGATTGACGAGGACGCCGTCGTCATTGTGGAAGACCTCCCAAGTTGTGAAGTGTGAGGATACAGCGCGGGGCAGGGCGTTACCCTGAAGAGTAGACTCCGCCGAAAAGTTTAGCAATCTGGTCAACAATCCCGCGCGTACCGGGGATTCAGCGAACCGATGCGTGAATCGCCGGCACGTACCCCGCACGAAGCGCGCGCACAAGCGGTCGCGGCGTGAGCACCTCCGCCTCTCCTGCGGCCAGCGGGCGGCGTTCGCGGTAGCCCTCGAACGACCAGCGGTGCAGCGCACCGTCCCACAGCAGCCACGCCTCGCCGCCGGCCCCGACCATCGTCCCGGGCGGCAAATCGCTCAGCGCGGCGCGATACGTCCGCTTCCCGCCGCCCGGCTGCACGCGAGCGTCGTGCAGCACGCGGTCGATCTCGGCAGCGGACGGGACGGGCCCCACGAGCTCCGGGTTCCCCGAAGCGAACGCCTCGCGAAAGCGGAGCGCATCGGCGCGCCGGCATTCGAAGCAGGGCCGGTGGCCCGCCGCCAGCGCAGTGGCCTCGTCGAGGAAGAAGAGCTCGGTGTAGCTGTTCGGGCTCATCACCTCGCGGTGCCGCCCCCTGAACTCCAGCACACAGCAGATCCACTGGCGCGAAGCCCACCGCCGCCGGGTCAGCTCGCGCTCCGGCGTGTGGATGCGCCCGCCGCGGTTCCCCATGCAGGTGCCCCGCGCGCTCGTGGCGACAATCTCCCCGAACGGCGTCACGCGGTTCTGAAGCGCCATCGTCCCTCCGCGCACGCATCCGTGCCCGCGCATGCTCGCACTCCCGCTCCCTCCGCTGCACCGGTGCGGGCTGTTCGCTGCGCCAGTCGTTCGGCGCCTATCGCTGGCCCAACCAGCGCGCCCACGGAAGGCGAAACACCGCCACCACAACCACCAGCGAGAGCACCTGGAGCGCCAGCGACCGCCAGCTGATCCAGCCGTCGAGCAGCGTGCGCAGGGCGTCTTTGCCCGTGGTGGCGAAGAGCCACGCCCAGAACGTATCGGAAATGAGCCGGCAGGCGAAGAACACCGCCGCCGCCCGCCGGATGCTGAACTCCCCGGCGCCGATGGCGATGAACAACACGTTGCTCGGGAGCGGGCTCCAGGAATACGCCGCGATGAAGAGCAGCAGCTTCTTCTCGCCGAGCGCCGCGAGCCGCCCTGTCAGTGCCTCGGCGTTGGCCTGCTGGCTCGCGGGCAGCCACCGCCGGCTCGCCGATCGCGTCGCCCACGCGAGCACCCCGCGCCCCAGCGCCGCCCCGCCCGCCCCCGCGACCCCAAGCGGGACCACCGGCGCCCCGGCGATGCGGAACGCGGTCATCACCATCCAGTTCGCCGGGCTGAAGGCGGGCGCGGCGTTTGCCGCGAAGGCCGCCGACGCGGCGAGACCGATCAGCCAGTAATCCGCCACTCGTCATGGCTCCGGGTGCACAATACCGCAGCGGCCGGGCCCCACGTCCCCGGCGCCGCCTGCGCCACTATCACCGGTTGTGCTTTCGCCCCCGCCCTGTGCCGCCCGCAGCGCTGGCGATGATTGCAACAAATGCCGCCGCGCGGGCGCTCCGTTCGCGCTAGTCGCCGGGGTCCGCGAGGGATTGCAGCGTGAACGAAAAGCAGAGCCCGCCGCCGTCGCGCGGCTCCGCCCAGATGCGCCCGCGCTGCACGGCCACGAGCTTCCGCGTAATCGCCAGCCCGAGCCCGGTGCCGCCCGATGTCCGCTTCACGTTCGAACCACGGCGGAAGGCCTGGAAGATGGACTCGAGCTCGCTGGGCGGAACGCCCGGACCCCGATCGAGCACCGACACCCGCACCAGGTCCTCGTACGCGCCCGCGGTGACCGTGATCGGGCTCTTCGCGTACTTGGCCCCATTGTCGATGAGGTTGACCAGGATCTGCTCGAGCAGGCCCGGGTGCGCCGAGACGGGCGGCAGATTCGTCTCCACCGCCAGCTCGATCGGGACTTCGTGCCAGCGGCCCCGGCGGATTTCACCCCACATCGCGCTGCCTCCAATTCATCATCTCCAACCAGCCTCACAGCTTTCCGGGGCGAAGTCAGGAGCGCTTCGAGCCCTCTGCCGAGGGTCGAGTGGACCGCGTTTCGTTATCGGCCCGAAACGGTACCCGCGCTCCATCGAGCGACCGGGTGGCCGCCGGGCTACGCCAGAGCGTGTCGCTGATGGCCCAGCCGACGCCCCAGCTGCGCACGACCGCCAGCTCCTGCGGCGTGTTGATCGGCCATGAAGCGACGACCGGCGCCCTCGCACGAAGCTCCCGCACCTGTTCCTCGCCCAGGAACCGCCGGTGGACCGCGACGCCGTCGACGCCCGGAAGCTCCCGTGCGCCCTCCAGCCGGCTGTCCGCGAGCGGCTCGTGCCATCGGGCGCCGATTCGATCCGGCTATGGGCCATATTTCGAATCCTCCGCCGGAACGCCTTTCCCTGGCAACGAGCGGCGGTCCTGGCGAACAGGGCCGTTGGTCGATCGATACTGGCCAACCCCGGACCGCGCCGATGCGCGGCACCATGTTTCGATCGGTGCTTGTTGCGCCCCTGGAAGTGAGTCTCGCGAGGGTGTGCCGCCCGGCAGCGAGCCCTGGTGCTACTCTTCCGAGCCTTCGCCCCGTGCTTCGGCGACGAGCCGGTAGCCCACGTTCCGCACGGTTTCGATGAACGCGTGGCCGTGAATCTCGATCTTCGAACGGATGCGCCGGATGTGGACATCGACCGTGCGCGCCCCGCCGAAGTAGTCGTAGCCCCAGACGCGGTTCAGCAACTGTTCACGCGTGAACACGCGGCCCGCGTTCATCGCGAGGAAGCGAAGCAGCTCGTACTCCTTGAACGTGAGCACCAGCGGTTCGTCGTCGACGGTCACGCGGTAGTTCGAAAGGTCGATGGTGAGCGCCCCGCAGCGCACGAAGTTCTCGCTGTCGATGCCGTGCCGCCGCCAGAGCGCCCGTTCGATCCGCCGGACCAGCTCCGCGCCCCGCAGGGGGAGCACGATGAAGTCATCGGCGTTCACATCGACCGAGAGCCGGTCGACATGCTGTTCCTCCACCGCCGCGATGATGACGCGCCCCTGCTCTTCGTAGGCGGCGAGGAGCAGCGTGAGCGCCGCCGGGGGGAGGTCTCGCAGGTCGAGCACCACCACGTCCGCCTGCGACTGGGTGTCCTCGAGGTCCAGCTTCTCGGGAGGGGTCGCCGTCGCGGTGAAGCCCGCGCGTTCAAGCACGGGGCCAATCCCGCTGACGTCGGCGTGCCGGCTAACCAGACATACTGTCCGCATTCTGGGCGCGGACCCCCTCTCTTCAGGCGATTATATGGTGGCCCCTCCCGGGGACGGCTCGCCTCCTGTGAAATCCTCGTGAAATCGCTCGCACCTTACACTCACGCCAACGGCGGACGGCCATGCGCCGCCCGCCAGTCCGCATACGATGGCACCGGCTCCCCGACCACGTACAGGAAGTAGTACGTGCCGAAGTCGCCGAGGAACTTGAAGCGCTTCCGCATGTCGGCGCAGAGCCCTTCGAACCCGCCCTGCGACCGCAGATACTCCCGGAACCCCTGCTCGGCCTCGATCGAAAGCAGCGCCTCGGCATTGTGGACCGTCGCTTCGACCTTCCGCCGGTTCCGGATGATCCGCGGGTCGGCCGCGATCGCGTCGAGCTCGTCGGCCGAAAGCGTGGCCACGGCGATGGGGTCGAACTCGCGAAACAGCTCGCGGAACGCCGGCCACTTCGCCTCTACCACCGGCCACGACATCCCCGCCTGGAACACGGCGCGCGTCATCACTTCCAGGTAGTCCGCCAGCTTCTGTGGCGCGTTTCGTTCGGGCGGTTGCATCGCGTGTCCCCGGCCGGTAGTGGCGACCATTATCGCTGCCTGCGCCCCGGCCGGGTCCAGCAAGTCAGCCCTTCACGAGCCCGACTATGATGCCCCGCGGGTCGGCGAACTGTGCTGTGGTCACCACGCCCGGGATTTCCATCACCGGCTGGAGCACCCGCCCGCCCATGGCGACCGCCCGGTCGAGGTACGCCTGCGGGTCGTCGACCTGCACGTAGACGATGACCCGCTGCCCCGGCCTGCCGGCGTCCTCGCCGATGCCGCCGCCGATGCCACCCGGTTCCTGCTTCACATGCGTGTAGTCCATCTCAGGCGGCAGGACCTGCATCTGCCAGCCGAAGAGCTCGCCGTAGAACTGCCGTGCCTTCTCGGCGTTGGGCGCCATGATCTCGAAGTGGACGACCGGGTTTCCCATCGCTGTTGCCTCCTGCCCCCTCTCGGCTGAGACCCCGGCGTAGGCCATACCGCAAGGCAATCGCCACGAGCCGGAATGGCAATGTACTCCTCCCGGACGCACCGTTGCCGCCGTGCCCGCCGCTGCGCACAATCGCCCCATCCCAATCCCCGGAGGTCCCGCGTGGACTACCAGGACATCCTCTACGAGGTCGACGGCCACGCTGCCGTCATTACGCTCAACCGCCCCGAAAAGCTCAACGCCTGGACCGGCACCATGGAGCGCGAGTACCGCGACGCCCTCAAGCGCTCCGATGCCGACCCGCAGGTTCGCGCGGTCATCCTCACGGGCGCCGGGCGCGGGTTCTGCGCCGGCGCCGATATGGGCGCGCTGAACGAGATCGCTGCCGCCGGCGGCCAGGACTCCCGCGAGGAACCGCAAACCGGCGGCATCGAGGACAACTACCGTCAGCCGTTCTCGTTCCCGCTCGCGACGAAGAAGCCGCTCATCGCCGCCGTCAACGGCCCCGCCGCCGGCCTCGGGCTGATTCACTCCCTTTACTGCGATATCCGTTTCGCCTCCGAGCAGGCGCGCTTCGGCACCGCCTTCGCGGCCATCGGCCTCGTCGCCGAACACGGCATCAGCTGGCTCCTCCCCCGCCTCGTCGGCACCGGCAATGCCCTCGACCTGCTGTACTCCGCCCGCGTCATCGGCGCCGAGGAGGCGCTGCGCATGGGCCTCGTGCAGCGCGTCTACCCCGCCGACGAACTCCTGCCGGCGACCAGGGAGTACGTGGAGTACCTGGC
>JBLNCO010000013.1:0-10496 GCA_050260715.1 Hyphomicrobiales bacterium
GGCAAATGGTGCATCCCGTGCGGGTACGTCGAGTGGGACGAAGAGGTGCGCGCGGCGGCCGAGCGGGAGTTCGCGGAGGAGACGGGGCTCAGCGTGCGCGCGGGGGACGTTGTCGCGGTCCATTCGAACTTCCACAACCCGAAGCAGCACACGGTCGGCATCTGGTTCGAGGGCGAACTCCTTGGCGGCGAACTCCACCCGGTGGACGGGGAGCTGGATGAGCTGCGATGGGTGGACCCGGCGGATCCGCCGGAGCTCGCGTTCCCGACCGACGCGCTGGTGCTGCAGCAGCTCGCGGGTCAGCGCAAGAGCGGCCAGTAGCGAAACACCACCCGGGCCACGATCGTGCCGCTATCGACGAGGCCGAAGTGGCGGCTATCGGTGCTGGCAGCGTAGTTATCGCCGAGCAGGTAGACCTGGCCGTGCAGGTCGATGGAGCTCACACGCTTCATGAGCATGCGGTCGGGCACGCGCGGGTCGGGCACGAGGACGACATCGCCGACGCGCGGGGGAGCGCCCGGGCCGAGCCGCTGCGCGACCACGAAGTCGCCGGGGTGGTACGAGGGGAACATGGATTCGCCGGCGACTTCGTAGGTGACGAAGCGGCGGCGAATCCATGCGGCCGCGGCGACTGCCGCAACGGCGAGCGCCGCGAGGCGTACAAAGGGGGCGAGCCAGCTGCGCGGTTCGCCCCCTTTTCCAGGCATCGTCCGGGGAATCAGGCCGGGTTCGCCAGGTAAAAGGGAACCTCGCGGCCCTTCGTGGCCCAGAACATGTTGTGGATCTCCTCGATGGCCTTGAGGAGGGCCTCGCCGTTCTTCGGGTCCTGCTCCTGCTTGTTCTTGGAGGCGAGCTTGACGGCGCTCCAGAACTTGTCCTGGAGGTCGGGGAACTTTTCCTTGTGCTCGGGCTTGAAGTAGTCGTTCAGGAGGACGTTGAGCTCGTGCTTCACGATCTCGGCCTGCTGCTCCTTGATTTCGATGAAGCGCGTGCGGTTGTTGACGCTGGCGGGGTCGTTCGCATCGCCGAGGGCCGCGATCTTCTTCTCCATGGAGAGGACGGCTTCGGCCGCGATGCGTGCAGCGGCGGGATCGTAAACACCACAGGGGCCATCGCAGTGGGCGAAAGCGACGCGGGAGGGGTGAAGCATGCGGCGAAGCAAGTTCATGTGTGTTCCGGTTCTCCTTGTTGGGGGTGGCGCCCGTCTCCGGGCAAGGGGTTCAGCAGGGAGTATATCGCGCCTCGATGCAGTTCATCAGGGAGCACCCCTACGCGTGGCGGCGGGGCCGCGGCGCGGGTAGCATCGCGCCAAAAGCAGCGAGGATAGACCCGTGGCAGAACCGGAAGCCGTCGTCTCGGACATCTTCGAGGTCATCGGGACGCAGCGTGCGCTGCGCCGGCTGAAGCCGGACCCGGTGCCCGAGGAGTACATCAAGCGGATTATCTGGGCGGCGACGCGGGCGCCAAGCGGCGGCAACGCGCAGCCGTGGCGGTTCCTGGTGGTCACGGATGCCGAGAGGCGCCGGCGGCTGGGCGAAATCTACAGGGACGCCTGGGAGCGGTACGTGAAGCAGGGCTACACGAACCGCCAGGACCTCAAGCCCGAGGCGGCGGCCGCGAACCAGCGCACGGTGGCCAGCGCGCAGCACCTCGCCGACCACCTCGGTGAGGTCCCGGTGCACGTGGTGGTCTGCACGTGGCGGCAGGAGGTGAACCAGGGCGTGGCCGCCGGTGCGAGCATCTACCCGGCGATCCAGAACCTGATGCTGGCGGCGCGGGCGCTCGGCCTGGGGACAGCGCTCACGACCATCCATCGCTGGAACGAGCCGCAGGTACGGGAATTGCTGGGCATCCCGGAGACGGTGGAGACGGCGGCGCTCATCCCGGTCGGGTGGCCGAAGGGAAAGTTCGGTGCGGGGCCACGGCTGCCTGTGGAAGCGGTAACCTACTGGGAAACATGGGGAGCAAAACGGCAATGACTGAACCGAAGCCGCTGGCGATTGCGATCACGTACTGCGTCCCGTGAAACTACACGGCACGCGCCGCGTGGACGGCGCAAGAACTCCTGCTGACCTACGCTGACTTCACGAGCGGACTCACGCTCGTGCCGGGTTCGGGCGGCCAGTTCGAAGTGACGGTGAACGGCGATGTCATCTTCTCGAAGAAGGCGGCGGGCCGGTACCCGGAGATACGGGAGTTGAAGGAGGCGATAAACCGGTACCTGGAGTAAGGCGCCGGGCTGTTCGCCCCACGATTGACACCGGCAGGTGGGGCTGGCACTCTTTCGGGACAATCGAATACGGCGTTGAACGGGAAGAGTAGCCCGTCTGGCGAGCCCCCAGAGAGCCGGGTCTGGTGTGAACCGGCGGCGGCGCAACAGGTGAATGGACCCGGGAGCCCCGGCTTCGAACCGCCCTCTGGAGGGCGCAGTAGCGGCCGGCGGAGTGGGCACCGATATCAGAGCCCAGGCGATCGCCCAACAGGCCGTCGCCGACAAGAGTGTCCTCCCCCCGGGGAGGAAACAAAGGTGGCACCGCGAGCACCCCTCGTCCTTTGAGACTGAGGGGTTTTATGTTGTTCAAAGAGATCTGAGGGGGCGCTCCTGTGACGCAGAAGAAGTACTTCCTGCCCGAATCGGAGATTCCGACGCACTGGTACAACATCGCGGCCGACCTGAAGTCGGCGCCGCCACCGCCGCTGCACCCTGCGACGCACGAGCCAATCGGGCCGGAGGCGCTGGCGCCGCTGTTCCCGATGGAGCTCATCAAGCAGGAAGTGAGCACCGAGCGGTTCATCCCAATCCCGGACGAGGTGCGCGAGGTGTACCGCATTTGGCGGCCGTCGCCGCTCATCCGGGCGACGGGGCTGGAGAAGGCGCTCGATACCCCGGCGAAGATCTACTACAAGTACGAGGGCGTTTCGCCGGCGGGGTCGCACAAGCCGAACACCTCGGTTGCCCAGGCGTACTACAACAAGCAGGAAGGCGTGCGCCGCATCGCGACCGAAACGGGCGTGGGCCAGTGGGGTTCATCGCTCGCCTTCGCGTGCCAGCTCTTCGGGCTGGAGGCGAAGGTGTACATGGTGAAGGTCTCGTACCAGCAGAAGCCGTACCGGCGGTCGCTGATGCAGGTGTGGGGGAGCTCGGTGGTGCCGAGCCCGAGCGAGGACACGAACGCCGGACGCGAAATCCTCGCGCGCGACCCGGAGAACAACGGGTCGCTGGGCATCGCCATCAGCGAGGCGGTCGAGGATGCGGCGATGCGCGAGGACACGAAGTACTCACTGGGCAGCGTCCTGAACCACGTGCTGCTGCACCAGACGGTCATCGGGCAGGAGGCGATGAAGCAGCTCGAGATGGCGGGCGACTACCCGGACGTGGTGGTCGGCTGCGCGGGCGGCGGTTCGAACGCGGCGGGCCTGATGTTCCCGTTCCTCCGGGAGCGGCTCGAGGGCAAGCGGAAGACGCGGTTCGTGGCGGTGGAGCCGGCTTCGTGCCCGAGCCTGACCAAGGGCGAGTACCGCTACGACTTCGGCGATACGGCGGGCCTGACGCCGCTGCTGAAGATGTACACGCTCGGGCACACGTTCATGCCGCCCGGGATCCATGCGGGCGGGCTGCGCTACCACGCGATGGCGCCGCTCATCTGCCACCTGTACGCGGAGGGCGAAATCGAGGCCCGGGCATATCCGCAAAACCCGTGCTTCGAGGCAGCGACGCTGTTCGCGCGCACCGAGGGCATCCTGGCGGCGCCGGAGAGCTCGCACGCCATCAAGGGCGCGATCGACGAGGCGCTGGCGGCGAAGGAAGCCGGCGAGAGCCGTGTCATCCTCTTCAACCTGAGCGGCCATGGGTTCCTCGATCTCGGGGCCTATGACGATTACCTCGCGGGACGATTGATCGACGATCATTACCCGGAGAAGAAGGTGCGCGAAGCCATGCGCGACCTTCCGGCAATCTCTGAATGAACCGGGCGCCCGCCCGATTGGAGTGCTTGATGACCAGCAACCTCGAAACGCGAATCAAGGCCGTGCTCGACCAGAAGTCCATGCTGAATCACCCGTTCTACCGGGAGTGGACGAAGGGCACGCTCGACATGGAGCGGCTGCGCGAATACGCCCGCCAGTACTACCACTTCGAGCTGGCGTTCCCGCGCTACCTGAGCGCCATCCACACGCGGACCGATTCGCCCACGATCCGCCAGCTGCTGCTCGATAACCTCTGGGACGAAGAGCACGGCGAGCGCAACCACCCGGCGCTCTGGATCGAGTTCGCCGAGGCGCTGGGGACGACGGCTGCCGAGGTGAAGAACTCGAAGCCGAACCCGGAAACGCAGGCGCTCATCGACCATTACCACGATCAGTGCCACAACGCGCCGATCGGGGAGGCGCTCGCGACGCTGTTCGCGTACGAGGGCCAGGTGCCGGACATCGCGTGGCAGAAGATCAAGGGCCTGACCGAGTTCTACGGGTTCAAGCCGAACCAGTTCGAGTTCTTCTCGGTGCACCTGGTGGCGGACATTTCGCATGCGGGCGCCGAGATGGCTTCGATTGAGGAGTCGTGCGAGGACGAGGACGCGGTCGTCCGCGCGGCGGACGTGGCGGCGGACAAGCTGCTCGCGTTCCTCGATGGCTGTTACGAAACTGCCGGGGCGCGCTAATGGCCGAGTTCGAGAACGTCGAGGCCTGGAACACCGCTGTACGGCTGGCCGCGGCCGTGGGGCGCCTGAAGGTCGCCTCGAATCTGAAGGCGTCGCAGGATGCCCAGGCCAAGGCGTTCGAGCAGGCGGGGATCGCCTGCGGGCTCATCGCCGAAGGTGCGACCGCGGCGGGACCGGCGCAGGCGGCGCTCTACCGCGACGCGCGGGGGGCGCTCGCCCAGGCGATGTCGTGGCTGCACGTGCTGGCGAACGTCACGAATGAGCAGCCGGCGGTGTTCGGGAACGAGCTCGACCTGGCCGAGCAGGCTTCGAAGCAGCTCGGCGCGACCCTCCGGACGATGGAACGCGGCGGGGCTGGCGGGCGCCCACCGATGCGCGGCGGGCCGCCGCCGACAGGGCCACGCAACAACGCTCCGGCGGGCCAACGCGGTGGTCCGCCCCGGGGCGGAGGACCACGATGACCGAACGAAAGCGCATCCTCACGGGCATCCGGCCGACGGGCGCCCTGCACCTCGGCCATTACGCGGGTGCGCTCGAGAACTGGGTGCGGCTGCAGCACGAGTACGAAGCCTACTTCCTCATCGCGGACTACCAGGTGTCGGACTACGCGGACGACATCGCGCGGGTGCGGGAGGCGGTGTGGGAGGTGGCGCTCGACTGGCTGGCCGTGGGCCTCGACCCCGAGAAGAGCTCCTACGTTATCGAGAGCCTCGTACCGGAGCACGCCGAGCTGACGACGCTGCTGGGGTGGTTCCTGCCCGTTTCGATGCTGGAACGGAACCCGACGCTGAAGGCGGAAATGGAGGCGATCGAGAACCCCGAGGACAAGCAGAAAGAGGGGAAGTCGGTCCCGATCGCGTTCTACACGTACCCGGTGATGCAGGTGTCGAACATCCTGATGCCGCGGGCGCATCTCGTCCCTGTGGGCGACGACCAGCTCCCGCACATCGAGCTCACGCGGGAGGTCGCGCGGCGGTTCAACCGGCGGTTCAAGCCGGTGTTCCCGGAGCCCGAGGCGCTGCTCGGGCGGGTGGCGCGGCTCGTGGGGACCGATGGCAACGCGAAGATGAGCAAGTCGCGGAACAACGCCATCTACCTGAAAGACGACGCGAAGACGGTGGCGAAGAAGATCCGGTCGATGTATGGCGGGCCGCCGCGGGCCGCGAACGAACCGGGAAAGGTCGAGGAGAACCCCATCTTCCTCTACCATGACGCCTTCAACCCGGATAAAGAGGAAGTGGCCGACCTGAAGGACCGGTACGAGCGCGAGGGCGTGAGCAACGCGGAGCTCAAGGAGAAGCTGACGGTCGCGGTGAACGGCCTCCTGGACCCGATCCGGGAGCGCCGGGAGCGTTACGCATCGAACATGACGCTGGTCCGCGAAGCGCTGGAGGCGGGCACGAAGCGCGAACGGAAGATAGCGCAGGAGACCATGGAGATGGTCCGCGACGCGCTCGACATGAATTACCTGAGCAAGTACTGATGCTGCGCCCGACTCTCGAAGAAGTCCGCGAACTGGCGAAGCAGGGCAAGGGGAACATCGTTCCCGTGTACCGGGAGGTCACGGCCGACCTCGAGACCCCGGTTTCGGCGTACCTGAAGGTGGCGCGCGGGGAGTACTCGTTCCTGTTGGAGTCGGTGGAAGGCGGCGAGCGGCTGGCACGCTATTCGTTCATCGGGACCGAGCCGTACCGCGTGCTGCGCACGGGCGACAACGCCGAGGCGGGCGAGTGCCCGGGCGACCCGCTGGTCCAAATCGAGGAAGAGCTGGGGCGCTTCTCGCCGGTGCCGGTCGAAGGGCTGCCGCGGTTCCACGGCGGCGCGGTGGGGTTCATGGCGTACGAAGTGGCGCGCTACTACGAAAAGCTCCCGGTCCCCGAGTCGGACCCGCAGGGGTTCCCGGAGTCGGTGTTCCTGTTCGTCGATAGCCTGCTGGTGTTCGACCACCTGCAGCACAGCATCAAGATCGTCAGCCACGCGCGGCTCGACGGGGACGTCGAGGCGTCGTGGCGGCAGGCGGCGTGGCGCATCGACGAGCTCGCGAAGCGGCTGGAACAGCCGCTCAGCCGGTTGCCGTACGAACCGGGCGGGCTGAAAACAGCGAACAACGGCTTCGTTTCGAACACCACGAAAGAGGAGTTCATGAGCCGCGTGCTGCGCGCGAAGGAGTACATCGTCGCGGGGCACACGTACCAGATTCAGCTTTCGCAGCGGCTGGAACGGCAGACCGATGCGCACCCGTTCGAGGTGTACCGCGCGCTGCGGACGGTGAACCCCTCGCCGTACATGTACTACCTGGAGATGGGCGACCTCTACTGCGTGGGGGCCTCGCCGGAGATGCTGATCCGGGTGGAGGATGGGCTGATCGAGACGCACCCGATCGCCGGCACGCGCCGGCGGGGGCGCGACGCCGCCGACGAGGTACGGATGGCCGAAGAGCTGCGCACCTCGGAGAAGGAGCGCGCGGAGCACATCATGCTCGTGGACCTCGCCCGGAACGACCTCGGGCGCGTGTGCCTGCCGGGGACCGTGGAGACGACTTCGCTCATGGAGATCGAACGGTACTCGCACGTGATGCACATGGTTTCGCACGTCGTGGGGCGGCTGCGGCCGGACGTTTCGACGTACGACGCGCTGCGCGCCTACTTCCCGCACGGTACCGTGACGGGCGCCCCGAAGATCCGCACGATGGAGATCATCGCTGAGCTGGAGGGCGAGCAGCGCGGCGGCTACGGTGGCTGCATCGGCTACATCGACATGTCGGGGAACTGCGACACGGCGCTGGCGATCCGTACCATCTGGATGCGGCCGGGCGTGGCGTACATCCAGTCGGCGGGCGGGGTGGTGTACGACAGCACGCCGGAAGAGGAGTACCTGGAATCGGGGAACAAGGCGCGCGCGATGATGCGGGCGATCGAGGTGGCGGAGGTGAACGCGGCATCGCGGCCGCGGGGGAGCCTGGGGTATGGATGATTGCCGATTGGCGCGAGGTGAGGTGTCGTGATGGATTCGCGGCCGGAGTGCGTGTACGGCATCCTCGTGCGGGACGGGCGGGTGTTCGTCGCGGACTACGGCGGAAAGCCGGGGCTGCCGGGCGGCGTGTTCCGCCCGCTCGCCGATGACCGCAAGGTCGAGCTGAAGGCGCACCTGTACGACCAGCTCGGCATCATGGCGACACGCATCTGGGCGCAGGGCGCTTTCGGCTACCAGCACCCCTCGGAGCCGTGCGAGCGCTTCGCGGGCTTCTACACCGTCTGGGACTGGGACGGAGAGGTCCGGGCCGAAGATGGCCGCTGGCTGGACAAGGAGGCGGTGATGACGTGTGACGTGCCGCCGAGCCTTCGCATTCTGCTACTGAGCGTACTCGATACGCTCGCCCTGAGGACGCGATGAGCCAACTGATCGAACTCGCCGCAATCGTCGCCCGGGAGGGGAAGATCTTCCTCGTTCGCTCCGGGGACAGCTGGTTGCTGCCGGGCGAGCCCCTGGCCGATGGCGCCGACGTGGATGAGGCGATGGACGCCGTGCTGGAGCGCTTCGGCGTGCGCACGCCCGCCATCGAAGAGGATTTCCTGCAGACGGTGTACCTGCGGCGAAACGGCGTGCACTCCGTGCTGAACCTCTACGGCCCGACCGAATGGACCGGCGAGCCGAGCGACCCCGACGGCCGCGAAAGTGCGTGGTTCGGCCTCGGCGACCTGCCCACGCTGCCCATGGACCACGACGTCCGGAAGGCGGTGCTGGAGGTGCTGGGGCTCGCGCAGCCGGCCGGCGACGACGAGCTGCTCGCGGCGATCGGGCAGGAGCTTGGCGCGGCCGCGCCCGACGGCAACGGGACGCGGCGGTTCGCCTCGAAGCGCGAGGCGGGACTCGACGTGCTCGGTACGCTGAACGCCATGGACGGCGGGAAGGCCGCGAAGTCGATGTACGACATGTACGGGGCGCTGACCGACGACGTGCTCGAATTCGCGCTCGGAAGCGTCTGGGCGGACGAAGCGATCGACCGGCGCACGAAGAGCCTGCAGGTGGTAGCGATGGTCGCAGCGCTCGGGCAGTCGGGGCCGCTGCGGTCGCACATCAACGGAGCGCTGAACCATGGTGCGACGCCGGAACAGCTCGTGCAGACGATGCGGCTCGTGGCGGTGTACGCGGGGTTCCCCGTGGCCCTGGAAGCGTGGCGCGTGATGGAGAAGGTGTTCGCTTCGCACGGCATCAAGCTCGAAGGGGCGAAGCTGTGAAAGCGGCGCTCTGGGACATGGACGATACAGTCCTCAACACGCTGCCCGCGCGGATGCGTGCGCTCGCGCACGCGTACGAAACGTGCCTCGGGAGCCGCACCGACCCGCTCGCGCTCTGGCGTTCGCACCGGGGCGGGACGCTGGAGGCGATGGGCCAGCGGCTGCTCGGGAAGGACGGGCCGCGCTTCGTCCGCGAGTACCGGGACTTCTACTACAACGACCCGCACCGGGCGGTGGCGTACGAGGGCATCCCCGATGTGCTGGCGGCGTGCAAGCAGGCCGGGCTCTCGATGGGCATCGTCACTTCGAAGATCTCGCATGGGGCGATCGACGAACTGGAAGACGCCGGCGTGTTGCAGTACTTCGGCACCGTGGTGGCGGTCGACGACACGGAGCGCCACAAGCCGGATGCCGAGCCGGTGTTCACGGCGCTCGAACGGCTCTGCATCGACGAGCCCGAGGACGCGGTGTTCGTGGGCGACAGCCCGGCCGACATCTTCGCGGCGCGAAACGCGGGGTGCACGTCGATCGCGGCGCTGTGGGGCGCGCTCGACGAGCAACTCACGCTCGACGCCTCGCCCGTGCACACGGCGCGCACCCCGCAGGACGTGCTGCGGGTCATAGAGCTGCGAATGGCGGTGCAGACGGCATGACGGTCGAGAAGCAGGTGCAACATCTCGCCGTGCGGTTCTACCGGGCGGGTGGCGTCGAGCTGGTGCTGACGCCGCTGGTGCGGGAGGTCGCAGGGTTCACGCGCTCGGCGGGGGATGGGTACTTTCTCGTGTCGCTCATGGGCGAACCGGGCACGTCGTACCCCCTGGACCTGCGTTCGCCGGGTTCCTACGACCCGGACTACCTGGGGAAGAAGTTCCGGCTGGACCGGCGTGGCTACGCCTACTCGCCCGAGGAGCTCGCGGCCGCGCTGCGCGAAATCGCGGATGACCTGGTGCAGGAAGAAGGGCTCGACCGATGACCACCCTGCTCATCGATAACTACGACAGCTTCACCTACAACCTCTACCAGTACCTGGCCGAGCTCGGGGCGGACGTGGTGGTGCGGCGAAACGACGAGGTGACGGTCGCGGAGTGCGAGGCGATGGCGCCGGACCACATCGTCATCTCGCCGGGGCCGGGCGACCCCGGCGATGCGGGCGTGTCGCGCGATGTCATCCGGGCGTTCGCGGGGAAGGTGCCGGTGCTGGGCGTGTGCCTGGGGCACCAGTGCATCTACGACGTGTTCGGCGGGACGGTGGCGGGCGCCGGCGAAATCATGCACGGGAAGATGTCGGCCATCCAGCACGATGGGCGCGGCGTGTTTCGCGGTATTCCCGATGGTTTCACGGCGGTCCGGTACCATTCGCTGGCCGGCACGCCCGAAACCCAGCCCGAGGAGCTGGAAGTTTCGGCGAAGACGGACAACGGGATCATCATGGGTGTGCGGCACCGGGAGTACACCGTCGAAGGTGTGCAGTTCCACCCGGAATCCATCGGGACCCAGTATGGCAAGGAGCTCCTGAGGAACTTCCTGTCTATGTCCGGGGGGAGGCAGTAATGCAGGACGCGATCCGGGCCCTTGTCGAACACGGGACGCTGACGCCCGA
>JBLNCO010000014.1:0-2551 GCA_050260715.1 Hyphomicrobiales bacterium
CCGCCCGCCAGGGGGCCGAGGAGCAGCGCCATCGACTGGGCGCTCGCGGCGAGCCCGAAGGCGCTGCCCTGCTTGCCTTCGGGCACCGCGGCGGCGATGAGCGCATTGGTACCCGGGACCATCGCCCCCTGGAAGAGCCCGGTCGCGCCCATGAGCACGAAGAACGCGACGTAGTTCTGGGCGAGGGCGACGGGTACGAACAACAGGCCGGTGATGCCCGCCGCGCCGACGACGCTCTTCCGGTAGCCGATGCGTTCGCCGACAGGGCCGACGGAGAGCGCGGCGATGGTGCTGGTGAGGCCGATGATGCCGAAGACGAGGCCCGTGGCGAGCTCTTCGCTCATGTCGATCCGGCGCGAGGCGATGGAGAATCGGACGTGCTCGTCGGACTCCGCGAAGTCGTCGATGCTGATGGGCATGACCGGCCGCACGAAGGTGGTCCCGAGCCAGAGAAGGAAGAGAAAGATGAGCATGACGACGATCTGGCGCTCGGCGATGACGATGCGCAGGTTGTAGATGAGCCCGCCAGAGGGCGCAGCCTTCGACGGGACGGGTAAGGGCTCCGGATGGCCATCGCCTTCGTTGACGAACAGCCAGACGAGCAGGACGGCGGCGGCGTAGAGGGCGGCGCAGAAGAAGAACGACTCGCGCAGGCCGAGCGACGCGGAAACCACGCCGCCGACGAGCGGGCCGAGCATGTTCGCGGTGAACTGGGCCGACTGCAGCATGCCGAGGGCGTAGCCGACCTTCGCGCGGGGAGTCGTGGCGGCGACGAGCGCGGCGGCGGCGCCCATCGTGCCGGCGAAGGCGCCCATGATGAACCGCAACAGCACGAAGTGCCACAGCGTCTGCGCGACGCCCATGAGCCCGATGAGGATGCCCGCGCCGATGAGCGCCCGCAGGAACATCGACTTGCGCCCGAAGCGGTCGGCCATGGAGCCCCAGACCGGCGCCGTGAGGGTCAGCGAAAGGCCGGTCACGCTGCCGGAGACGCCGGTCCAGAAGGCGCGGTCGGACTTGCTATCGACGCCGAGCTCGCGCAGGTAGAAGGGGATAAACGGGAAGACGAAGTTCGCGCCGAGCAGGCCCACGAACACGCCGATGGAGATGAAGGCGAGGTTGCGCTGCCAGCTCACGCCAGCGACCGGGACTTCGGTGGGCGGAAATGCGGGCGTACCCTCGCTTTCCGTCCTTACCCGGTTCGTTGAAGCCACGGCTCGATTGTGTCAGCAGCGCCCGCTTGGCGCACGACGGATTATCGGCCGAGGGCGGCCCGGAGCGATTCGATCTGGCCGACGTGGTCCGTGACGTGCTCCACGCCGCGGCGCGTGAGTTCGAGCACCGAAAGCGGCTGACCGTCGCCATCGATCCCGGCCCGTTGCCAGCCGTCCTTGCCGACGTAGCTCAGGAGCTCGGCGTTGCTGTAGCGGGTCTGCTGGAAGAGCGCGATGGCTGCGTCGACGTCGCGCCAGAGGTACTGGAGGCGGCGCTTCCATGCCTCTTCGTCGAAGGGCGGGAGGAGCGGGTCGGCTTCGGCGAGCGCGAAGCGGATGCGGACGGCCCGCACGAGCTCGGCGTCGGCGAGGTGCACGACGACATCGCGGATGGACCAATCGGCGCCGGCGGGACGCTGGTTGAGGGACCCGGCGTCGAGGCCAACGAGCGCCTGGCGCAACAGTGTGGGCCCGCGCGCGAAGTCGTCGAAGAGTTGCTGGAATTCCGCGGGGACGTTGCGCACGGGACGATTCTGGGCACGGGCCGAAGGTTTGTCGAACGGCGGCGGGCGGAGGCGCGGTCGCGAGGGCCGTTACGGAGACGAAAAATGCCGGGCAAGATCGGGGATGCGAGGTGGCGGGAGCGGGTTCGGAGGAGTTTGCTTAGCACTCCGTCTGATAAACTGCTAATCGATGCCTGCCACCCAGCGAGACTACTACGAGATCCTCGGCGTCGATCGGAACGCATCGGCCCAGGACGTGAAGCGGGCCTACCGGCGGCTCGCGATGGAGTACCACCCGGACCGGAACCCCTCCACCGATGCGGCCGAACGCTTCAAGGAGATTAACCGCGCCTACGAGGTGCTTTCGGACCCGGAGAAGCGCTCGCTGTACGACCGGTTCGGACACGCCGCGGTCGATGGTGCGGCGGGAGCGGGGCCGCAGGGCTTCGATGGCTTCTCGGCGTTCGAAGGCTTCGGCGACATCTTCGATGCGTTCTTCGGCGGCGGTTCTCGCGGCGGACGGCGGCGGCGCGGACCAGCGCGAGGCGCCGACCTTCGCTACAACCTGCGTCTGACGTTCGAAGAGGCGGTTTTCGGGACCGAGAAGGAGATCCAGTACTCGCGGATGGAGCGCTGCGACCGCTGCAACGGCCGCGGCGCGGAGCCGGGCAGCGATTTGGTGACGTGCCCCGAATGTAACGGCGCCGGCGAGATCCGCCGGGCGCAGCAGAGCATCTTCGGCCAGTTCGTCAACGTGTCGACGTGCGGGCGCTGCCAGGGCGAGGGGCGAGTGGTCGATAACCCGTGCACGCAGTGCCGCGGGCAGGGCCGCGT
>JBLNCO010000015.1:0-9367 GCA_050260715.1 Hyphomicrobiales bacterium
CAGACACGGTGTCGAAGCAGCCGGCGCCTTCGCGCAGACCGGAAAAGCGCACGACGCGCTCGGCGGCGCGAGCCTGGTGTTCGCCGCCAACGAAGGCGAGGCGCATCCCTTCGCGGTAGCCGGCCGCGACGGCGGCGGCAACAAGCAGGAGGCCGGCCGGGCCGCGATCGAGGGGGGTGAGGTCGCACAGGACGCCGAGGATGGCGCCCGCTTCGGCGAGGGCATACGCCTGCGAGACGGCGCGCAGGGCCTCGTCGGTCGTGACCCTGCCGGAGAGCTCGAGGCGGAGAAGCTTCCGCTGATCGTCAACGCGAATGGCGTACATCTGGATTACTCCGCAGTTTTCCTCTTGCCTGTGCAGTCTGAGAGCAACGAACAGATGCGCCAGTAGGGGAATTCCCCTAAACGTTCAGCCCGCAATATGTAAACGCGAACGCTCTTCGAATTGGGCGACGCGCTGAATGGTGGCGCGAGCGCCGAGCAGGCGGGCGAGGCGGCGTTCGACGTGGGCGAATCGCTCGCCGGAGACGCGCGGCACGAGGAGCAGGCGGCCGCGCAGGACGCCGAGCTCGTCGTAGCCGCGGGCGAAGCGCTTGAGCAACCACGCAACTTCGAACGGGTCGGCGCCGGGCGCGACGTCGAAGGCGAGCGCGCGGGGAGCGGGAGCGACGGGCATCATCACCGGCAGCGCGAACGCGGGCTCCCACGCGCGCCCGCCGGACGGGGTACGAAGGACGCGGCTGAGCGCGGCCGTCACCTGCTGGGGTGTCACCGGCAGTGTCAGCCAGTCGACGACGGCGGGCGAGAGGGCAGCGACGAGCTCGGCGCGGGCTTCGAGTGGTGCGATGAGCACCTGCCGGGCCGAGCGCACGCGCGGGTCGTTCGAACGGAACGAGCGCCCGGGCACTTCGACGAAGAGCACCGAGGGCGACTCGGCGTCGCGCCAGGAGGCGGCCGGGATATCCATTTCGCGGCAGACTTCGAGGACGGTGGTACGCGCGGCTTCGTCGGAGATGTCGACTGCGACGCTGAGGGAACGGAGATTCGGGTGGAGCCAGAGCCCGTAGTCGCCATCGATGGCGCGCGTGGCGAGCCCCCGGGCGGAACGGCCGTCGCCGGCGAGGCTGGCGAGCCAGGCATCGCAGGGCGGGCAGAGGCGAAGGACCGGGAACGGCAGCGCGCCACCGCCGGCGCTCGTGCACTCGACGGTATCGCTGAGGCGGTCGGCGATGCGCCGGCAGAGGCGGCACTGGTCATCGAAGAGCAGATCGCGGCCGTTGCTGGTGGGCGATGCGAGCAGGCGCGGGGAGTTGTCGCGGGCGCCTTCGACGACTTCGCGGAGCCAGGGGAGGCAGGCGAAGCAGAGCTCGACCTGCCACTCGCCGGATTCGGAGCGCGAACCGAGGCGGGCGAGCGCATCGGGGCTGCCGCAACAGGAACAGTGCGCGGGCATGTACCTGGATCATCGAGTTGCCCGGCGGCGGGCTGAACCGGGTCAGCGGACTCGGGCGGCGATCACGCGGTCGAGCGCGGGGGCGAACCAGGGGAGGAGGCGGGGGTCTTCGGCCATGCGTGCGAGCAGACCGCCATCGCGGCTGGCGGCCGGGCGCTCGGCCTCGGGCACGCGGATGGCCAGCGAACCGCCGGTGCGGAGCAGGCGGATCACGTCCTCGTAGACGGGCACCAGGGTGTCGAGGTCGCGGTGGACGACGAGCAGGTCGTACGGCCCGCTGAGGGCGCTGATGACGTTGGCGGGCGTGGCGATGTTCACGCGAATCACCGAATCGAGCGCCAGGCGGCGAACCAGCGACTCGAGGAAGGCGCCGTGCGCGGGGTCGGGTTCGATGGCGTCGAGGCGGCCGGTGCGGCCGAACGCGGCAGCCATGTGGACGGTCGCTTCGCCGAGGCCGGCGCCCACTTCGAGGACGTAGGTCGCGCGGGTCGAAGCGACGAGGACCTCGACTTCGCGGACATCGATGGGCGAGAGGGGCGCGCTGGCGCAGCGGTGGGAGGCGATGTGCGCGGCGATGTCGTCGCGGATGGCGGCGAAGCGCTCCCCACGGCGCGAGGTCAGGTCGCCGGCGAGGTCGAGCGAGGCGGGCATGGCGCCATTGTACGGGCTGGCGGGGGCCGGGGCCCGGCACGGAGGGCTGACGGCCGCCGGCGGCGGAAACGGGAGGGCCCGGCGAGATTCGCCGGGCCCTGCCTGTCCCTCTCCCCAGAAGGCTCGAACTTAGAAACCGGCGCGCCCGCCGCGTCCCCGAAGGCGCGGGTCGAGGACGTCGCGGAGGGCGTCGCCGGCGAGGTTGAACCCGAGGACGGTGAGCGTGAGGGCGCCACCGACGAAGAGCGCCATGAGGGGCTCGCCGGTGCCCTGGCGGCGGCCCTCCTCGACCATCTTGCCCCACGACGGCAGGGACGGGTCGCCCAGGCCGAGGAAGGCGAGCGTGGCTTCGGCGAGGATGTAGACACCGATGGTGCTGGTGAAGACGACGATGATGGGCGCGGTCACGTTGGGGAAGATGTGGCGGCCCATGATGCGCCAGTCGGAGGCGCCGATCGTCTTGGCGGCGGTCACGTAGACCTCCTCGCGTGTGCTGAGCACGGCGCTCCGGACGATGCGGACGACCTGGGCGACGCCGACCAGTCCGAGCGAGATGGTGATCCATTTGATATCGGGGTTGGCGACGACCTGGTTGAACACGAGCAGCAGCACGAGTGCGGGGAACGCCTGGAAGGTGTCGACGAAGCGCTGAATGATGAAGTCGATGGCGCCGCCGAAGTAGGCGCTGATGATGCCGATGATGACGCCCAGGATCATCGCGATGAGCGAGGCGCCGAAGCCGACGATCACGGCGGTCTGGGAGCCGTGGATGATGCGCGAGTAGAGGTCGCGGCCGATGTGGTCGGTGCCGAGCCAGTGCTCACTCGAAGGATGGGCGAGGAGCATGGGCACGGTGGGCTCGAACTTCTCGGTCGGGTTCAGGAGGCGGACGCTGGAGTCGGTCTTGGCCTGCTCGGCGAGCTGCGGGTCATAGGAGGGGTTCGGCTTCGAGAAGATCTCCTCGGGGTCGTAGCGGTCGAGCTGGTCGGAGAAGGCTGCCGCGATAAGGACGAGGATGATGATGACTGCGCCGAAGGTACCGAGCGGCTGGCGAACGATGAAATGCCAGATGTGAAAGCCGGCGCGCTGGTAGAAAGGGCGGTCGCTGAGACTGCGAGGGATCGAGCCAACGCCCGGGAGTTCGACAGTTGCTTCCTGTTGCGCCATGGTTCAGCTCCGCCGTTAGGAGTACCGGATGCGTGGATCGAGGAGCCCGTACAGCAGGTCGATGCCGAGGTTTACGAACACCACGAAGGTTGCGATGACGAGCACGA
This sequence comes from Hyphomicrobiales bacterium, assembly GCA_050260715.1. Classification (GTDB taxonomy): domain Bacteria; phylum Chloroflexota; class Dehalococcoidia; order Tepidiformales; family Tepidiformaceae; genus JALOAP01. Next base: position 3,379 of record JBLNCO010000015.1, read on the forward strand.
AGGCCTGGAGGACCGGCACGTCGCGGGCCTGGATGGCCACCACGATGCGGCGGCCAACGCCGGGAATGCCGAACAGGTTTTCGAACACGACATTGCCGCTGAGCAGGCCGGCGAGGGTGAGGCCCATGATGGTGATGACGGGGACCATCGCGTTCTTGAGGGCATGGCGGATGACGACGGTGCGTTCGCGCATGCCCTTGGCCCAGGCGGTACGGATGTAATCCTGGCGGAGCACTTCGAGCATCTGCGAGCGCAGGAGGCGCATGACGCCTGCGCCGCTGCCGAGGCCGCCGACGATGGCCGGGATGATGAAGAGCCGAAGGCTAGCGGCCGGGTCGTCCCAGAGCAGCGGCGACGTGTTAATTGGTACGTTGAACAGCTTGTACTTGACCACGTACAGCAGCGCCATGGTGGCGACCCAGAAGTTGGGCGCGGCGAGCATCAGGATGGAGAAGAATCTGAGAACGTAGTCGATCCATGAGTCCTGGCGTATGGCGGAGAGGACGCCAATGGGCAGGGACGTGACGATCGCGATGATGAGCGACATGATCGCCAGCTGGAGCGAGTACGGGAGGCCATCTTTCAGGCCTTCGAGGGCGGAGTGCCGGGTCTGGTAGGAGATCCCGAAGTCGCCCTTTAGCAGGTTGCCCATGTACTTCACGTAGCGCACGGGCACCGGGTCGTCGAGGCCGAGGTCCTTCTTGACGGCCTCGATCTGTGCGGCCCGCTGCGCCGGGTCGGTGCCCGTCGGGTCTTGCTGGGCAATGCGCTGGGCGACGAAGTCGCCCGGCAGCACGTTGGTCGCGAAGAAGACCAGCGTTGCCACGAGCCAGATGACGGGAATGTTGATGATTACCCGCCGAATGATGTAGTTCCTCACGGTCGCCCCCTGTTCCCCCACCTGGACGACTGCGAGGGAACCGGCCCGCAGGGGCCGGCCCCCTCCGTCCCCAATTGTGACCTACGATCGGCCCTTCCAGGTCGGATCGTTCTGGTCGAAGTAGTACCTCGTGCCATACATGTGCTGCTGCACGAAGCCCGAGATTTCCGGGAACTTGAAGTAGTTCCAGGAGAGGGTGGTGTTTACGCCGAGCGCACTGTACCAGACGCCCGCGCCGTTGTTGCGAAGCAGTTCGCGAACAACGTCCTGGCTGAGTGCCTGGCGCTTCTGGATATCGAACTCGGCCATCGCCTGGGCGGTCACCTGGTCGATCTTGTCGGACTTGACTCCGTACTGCGGCCACTGCGGCGAGGACGAGTTGTACGTAAGGAAGTTGAGGACGGTCGGATCGATGTCGGTGACTTCGGTGATCCAGCCGAACCAGACGTTGGCCGAGCCGTTGCCGTACTTCTGCTGGACGATCTTGGTGGTGATCGTGGAGTACGGCTCGATCTTCGGGGTGAATTTGGACCCGAGGACCTCGCTCAGGCGGTTGGTGATGAGCGCGGACACGCCGCTGTAGAGCCCTTCGTAGATGTCGGCGATGTCGACGATGACCTCGCCGAGGGCGGGCCCGCCGGCCGCCTCCCACATCTTCCGGGCATCGGCCTCGTCCTTCGCCCGATCTTCGAGGTAGCCGGGGAAGGTGATGAGTTCCTTCTCGGGGAGGGTAAACGCCTGCTGGAGCGGCGGTACGTTGCCCGAAAGGACGCCTTTGCCCTGGAGGAGCGACTGGATGATGTCGCGGCGGGGCACGGCGCGGAAGATGGCGCCGATGAGGTCCGGGTTGTTCCATGGGGCGGCGCCGCCGTAATAGGTGCCGGCCTGGGGGTTACCGGCGAAGGACTTGGTTTCGGTGATCTGGCCCTTCAGGCGGCTCAGCAGGTCGGTGATCACGGCGTTGGAGGTCGGCCCGAAGGCGTCGATCTGCTTCTGCTCGAAGGCGGCCTGCTGGGCCGACTGGTCGGTGAAGAGCGGCAGCCACTCGATGCCGTCCCAGTTGACCTGCTGGTAGAACTTCTCGTTCCGGCTCCAGCGCGACCGGCCCTCGGCGGCGAACTCATCGAGCACGAATGCCCCGGTGCCGATGACCTTGTCGGCGCTGAGGTTCTGGTACTCACCTTCCCACTTCTCGATGGCTTCGCGGGCCTGCACCTTCGAATAGGAGCCGGCGAGGGTGTTCAGGAAGAACGGGTCGGGCTTCGTGAAGGTGACCTTGACGGTGCTCGGGTCGGTGACTTCGACCTTCTCGACGCTCGAGAGGGCGGCCTTGCGGTAGAAGTTCGGGTCGTCCTTGCCGTCGATGGTCTTGCCGGCGCGGTTCCGATCGATGAAGTACTTGATGTCGTCGGCGGTCGTCTGGCGGCCGTTGACGGGCGGCTTGTTGTGCCAGAAGACGTTCGGCCGGAGCTTGAAGGTGGTGGTCAGCTGGTCGGGTTGCTCCCAGCTTTCGGCGATAGCGCCTTCGATCTCGGGTTTGACGAAGCTCTTCCACTGGACGATGCCGAGATTGGTCATGCCGAAGAGCCAGGCAACCGGGGAGAACCGGCTGCGGTCGATATCGAAGGTGTCCCAGGTGTTGTTCGCGCTGACCAGGTGCGCGATGCCACCCTTTTGCGGCGCGGCCTGTTGGGCCTGGCCGGTTGCCGAGGCAGTTGCGCTGCCCGTGGTGGTGGTTCCATTCGACTCGCTATCACCGGAGTCGTCATCATCCCCACAGCCCACGAGGCCAAGAGCGGCTGCGCCAACGCCTGCTGCTGCCGCCCCGCCGACGAAGCGGCGCCGCGACAGCGTGCCGGAGCGGAGCCGGCGCACCCAGTAGTTCTCGTCCTCACGCATGAAAGTTCAGAATCCCCCTTTGCATTTCCAGAAATTGGGCGCGCCATTCCACAGGGAAATACGTACCCGGCTGGATGCGCGGAGTATACGGGTGGCCCCTATTCGGTCAATCGAACAGAAGCCACTAACCGACCGGTAGGATGGCCCGCGCGGAAAATTTTTACGCCGTGCGATCCCGGCTCTCCTCTGCCGGCGGTTGTCCCCCTTTAGCCAGCGAGGCTGCCGCACCTCCGGAGCGCGGCAGCCCCACGTGGCAACGTCTCAGGTCCGGCGCCCTGTGGGCAGCGCCGGACCGTAACGTTCCAGGACCTAGGCGCGACCCTTCCAGGTCGGGTCGTTCTGGTCGAAGTAGTACTTGGTGGCGTACATGTGCTGCTGCACGAACGCCGAGGCCTCGGGGAACTTGAAGTAGTTCCACGAGAGGACCGTGGTGATGCCATTGAGGCTGTAGGGGATACCCGCGCCCCAATCCTTGAGCGCCTCGCGGACGAAGTCTTTCGCGTAGTTCTGGCGCTTGGTGATGTCGAACTCGCTGAGTGCGGCGAGCGTGATCTGGTCGATCTTGTCGTTCTTGACGCTGAACTGCGGCCACTGGGGCGAGGCCGAGTTGTAGCTCAGGTAGTTCAGGACCGTCGGCTCGATGTCGGTGAGCTCGGTGACCCAGCCGAACCAGATATTCGGGCCGCCGGAGCCGCCGTACTTCTGCTGCACGATCTTCGTGGTGATGGTGGAGTACGGCTCGATCTTCGGCGTGAACTTGGTGCCGAGCACGGACGACAGCTTGTTGCAGATGAGCGCGGCGCCACCGCTGTAGAGGCCTTCCCAGATGTCGGGGATATCGACGATGACCTCGCCGAGGGAGGCGCCACCGCCCGCGTCCCACATCTTCTTCGCCTCGGCTTCGTCGGCCGCGCGATCCTCGAGGTAGCCGGGGAAGGTGGTGAGCTCCTTCTCGTCGATGGTGAAGGCCTGCTGGGCGGGCGGGACGTTACCGGCGAGCACGGCCTTGCCCTGGAGCAGGGACTGGATCATGTCGCGGCGGGGCACGGCACGGAAGATGGCGCCGATGAGGTTCTTGTTGTTCCACGGGGCGGCGCCGCCGTAGTAGGTACCGGCCTGGGGGTTACCGGCGAAGGCCTTGGTCTCGGTGATCTGGCCCTTCAGGCGATTGGTCAGGTCTTCGATGACGGAGTTCTGCGTCGGGCCGAAGGCGTCGATCTGCTTCTGCTCGAAGGCGGCCTGCTGGGCGGCCTGGTCGGTGAAGAGCGGCAGCCACTCGATGCCGTCCCAGTTGACCTGCTGGTAGAACTTCTCGTTCCGGCTCCACTTGGAGCGGCCTTCAGCAGCGAACTCGTCTAGCACGAACCCGCCGGTGCCGATGATCTTGTCGGCGCTGAGGTTCTGGTACTCGCCCTCCCACTTTTCGATCGCTTCGCGCGCCTGGACCTTCGAGTAGGAGCCAGCGAGCGTGTTCAGGAAGAACGGGTCGGGCTTCGTGAAGGTGACCTTGACGGTGGTCGGGTCGGTGACTTCCACCTTGTCCACGTTCTGGAGGGCGGCCTTGCGGTAGAAGTTCGGGTCGTCCTTGCCGTCGAGGGTCTTGCCGATGCGGTTGCGGTCGATGAAGTACTTGATGTCGTCGGCGGTCGTCTGGCGGCCGTTGACGGGCGGCTTGTTGTGCCAGAAGACGTTGGGGCGAAGCTTGAAGACGGTCGTGCCGTCGTCGGCCTGTTCCCAGCTCTCGGCAATGGCGCCTTCGATCTCGGGCTTCACGAAGCTCTTCCACTGGACGATGCCGAGGTTCGTCAGGCCGAAGAGCCAGGCGACCGGCGAGAACCGGCTGCGGTCGATATCGAAGGTGTCCCAGGTGTTGTTCGCGCTGACAAGGTGCGCGGTGCCACCCTTTTGGGCGGTGGCTGCCTGCGTTGCGGAGGCGGTAGCACTCCCGGTTGCGCTGGTACCGGTGGCTTGCGGCGTATTCCCACCGGTATCGTCGTCATCGTCGTCGTCGCCACAGCCGACGAGGCCGAGGGCGGCGGCGCCGAGGCCGGTGGCCGCAGCGCCACCGACGAAGCGGCGCCGCGACAAATGGCCGGAGCGAAGCCGGCGCAACCAGTAGTTCTCTTCTCGCATGAATTCTTCCCCCCTTCTGATTCCAGACATAGAGCACCCCTATGGGAGAGGCGCTTCAGACTGGACGGAGGAGTATACGGACACTCCGATCGATGGTGTCAATAGAGGCCCGAAATAGGAAAGACGCCTTTTCGAGCCTGCAATGGCTACCTATCGACGGGTCGAATACGATTCGAGAGTTGCGTCGATGGAAGCGCCGGCGTCGAGGTGCTGGGTCCAGAACGGCGACGGGTCGGCCGCCACGTAGTGGGGCCAGCGGAACACTTCGGCGCGTTCGACCAGCCAGGGCACGACCCCCGGGCTCCCTGCCTCGAGGACGAGCCGGGACGCTTCGTGGAGGAGCCCGGCGCGCTCGGTGAAGCCGAACGTTGCGTCGAGGCGGGCCAGGGCGCCGCTAAGCGCCGGGATGTCCGAGGCCAGGGAACCGTAGGCGGCGAGGAAATCGGCGGTGGGCTCGGGGCCGGCAAAGGGTGGTCCCCAGCCGAACCAGAAAGCGGCCTTGCCGTTCCCATAGGCGCCGTTCGCCACCTTCGTGGAGATAGTGGTGTAGGTTTCGACAGCCGGGCGGAACTCCGAGCCGAGCACCTCGGCGAGCATGCCGGCGACGACGGAGCTGGCGCTGAAACGCGGGTCGAAGATGCTCGGGAAGTCGATGGTAATGGGCCCGAGGGCCGGCCCGCCGGCCGCTTCCCAGCGCGCGCGGGCGTCGGAGGCATCGGCGGAGAACCCGGCACGATAGCCGGGATAGGCGGCGAGTTCGGATTCGGGCAGCGCGAACGCGCCGAAGACGGGCGCGATCGGTCCCGAAGGGGCAGCGCGCCCGGCGAACAGGCGGCGGGCGAGCTCCGGGCGGTTCAGCGCGCCGGAGATCGCGCGACGCAGCTCCGGGTTGTTCCAGGGCGGGGCGCCGGTCGCGAAGGTGGAGATGATGGGCGAATCTTCGAACCGTGCGAGCTCGGTGTGGCGGCCGCCAGTGGCGCGGACGAGCGGGGCATCCCTGCGGTCGCGGGTCACGACTTCGTCGACGTCGCCTGCGAGAAAGCGGCCGGCGTCGCCCTGGGAAGGCGGGACGAGGAC
>JBLNCO010000016.1:0-9288 GCA_050260715.1 Hyphomicrobiales bacterium
GCCCCACCCCGACTACTACACGCACATCGTGGAACGCCGAAACGACGGCATCGTCGTCCGCGGGGCGAAGATCCACACCTCCTGCACCACGAACACCAACGAGCTCATCGTCCTCCCCACCCGCGCCATGTCGGAGACCGACGCCGACTACGCGGTCGCTTTCGCGGTGCCGGTGAACACCCCGGGCGTGAAGCTCGTCGCCAGCCCTTACGGTGGCTCGCCCAAGAACGAGTTCGATGCCCCGCTTTCGGCCGACCGCAAGATGATGGAGACGATCACCATCTTCGACGACGTGTTCGTGCCGTGGGAGCGCGTGTTCCTCGCCGGCGAACACGACTTCGCCGCCTCCATCGCCCTCGGCTTCGTGGAGTACCACCGCTTCACGGCGGTGTCGTACAAGCTGCCGCTGGTCGATGCGCTCATCGGCTCCGCGCTGCTCATGGCCGACCTGAACGGCATCTCGCGGGCGGCCCACGTGCGCGAGAAGCTGACCTGGCTCATCTCCTACGCCGAAACGCTGCGCGCCCTCACCGAGATGGCCGCCCTCCGTGGCGCGCCCGATGAGCAGGGCATCTACGCCCCCGACCCGTTGACCACGAACATGGCGAAGTACCACTTCGCGCACAACTACCACGAGGCCCTCCAGCACGTGCAGGACATCGCCGGCGGCATGCTTGTCACCGGCCCCGGCGTCGAGGACTTCGCGAACGAAGACACGGCCGCGCTGTTGCGGAAGTACCTCGGTGGCCGCGCCGGTGTCGACGGCGAGGTGCGCACGCGCGCCATGAACATGGTCAGCGACCTCACGACCGGCGACTTTGGCGGCTACCATGCGGTGCTGGCGATCCACGCCGAAGGTTCGCTCGAGGCCGAAAAGCTCATGATTTCGCGCGCCTACAATGCAAAGCGCACGCTGGACTACGCGAAGAAGCTCGCCGGCATCGATTAAGGAGAAGGACCATGGCCGATAAGGCAGAGGCTATCGCAGAGCTCGAGGACAGCTACGTCGGGTTCCGCGAGCTCATTGCGGGCCTCCCGCACGATGCCTACCACGAGGTCTGGCTGGGCGAGTGGAACCTGAACAAGCTGCTCGCCCACATGGCGGGCTGGTACCGCGAGATGGCCGGCGCCATCGAGCGCGTGGGCCGCGGCGAGCGGCCCGCGCCCGAAGGCGTCGATTACAGCGACCCCGACCCGTGGAACGCGAAGTTCGCCCAGCAGTCGAAGGACGGTCCCGCCGCCCTCGACGACTGGGACGACGCGTTCCACGAGTACCTCGCGGCCGCAAGAGCGCTCGATGACTCCTTCTACGGCACCGACCCCGAGAAGGGCCGCCCGAAGATCGGCAACCGCCTGCTCGATGGCGCCGGGGTCCACCACTTCGCCGAGCACCGCCCGCAACTCGAGGAGTGGCTGCGCAAGCGCAAGAACTGACGGGCGACGGGAAGCGCGGGCGCTGACATAATCGCCGGGAAGACCCGGCGCCCCGGAGGGGATTTGGAGCTCCCGCTCTTCCCGTTGCGCACCGTGCTCTTTCCCGGCATGGCCCTGCCGCTCCAGATTTTCGAGGAGCGCTACCGCACGATGGTCGGCGAGCTGCTCGAAACCGGCGGCGAATTCGGTGTGCTGCTCATCCGCGAAGGAAACGAGGTGGGCGGCGGCGCCATCCCGTTCGACGTGGGCACCACCGCCGTCATCGAACGTTGCCAGGAGATCGCCGGCGGCCGCTACCTGCTGACGGGCCGCGGCCAGCGGCGCTTCCGCCTCCTCAAGATGCTCCCGCCGCGCCCCTACCCCTACGGCGAGATCGAGTACGTCGAAGAGCGGACCCCCGGGCCGACGCCCGAACTCACCGCGGCTGTGGAGCACGTGCACGAACAGTTCCCGCAGTACTTCCGTCTCGCGCTATCGCTCACCGACCAGTGGGCGCGCGGCATGCGGCTGCCCGATGAGCCGCACGCCCTCGTCGACTTCCTCGCGCCCTGGCTGCAGGCCGCCGAGCTCGAAAAGCAGCAGCTCCTCGAAGCGGAGGAAGCCCACGAACGGCTGCAGCGGCTCTCCGCCCTCCTCGACCAGCTGCTCGAACGGACCCGCAACGAGGCGGAGGAGTACCGGCGCCGCAAGCACCTCGGGTTCGGGGCCGCGAACTAACGGACGTACCCGCCAGCGGCGCGATCGCTGCGGTAGCATGTTCGCGCACAACACGTGAGGGACTGCCATGCCGCGCGTCGACCTGCCCACCGGGGCGTCCATCTACTACGAGGAGCACGGGAGCGGGTACCCGGTCCTCCTCTTCGCCCCCGGCGGTATGGATAGCCGCATCGAGCTCTGGTACAGCTCCCCCTGGAACCCGATCGAAGCGCTTTCCGGCGACTTCCGCGTCATCGCCATGGACCAGCGCAACTCCCGCAACAGCTACGCCCCCATCGAGGTCACGAGCTGGGCCACCATGGCCGCCGACCAGCTGGCGCTCATGGACGCGTTGGGCATCGAACGTGCGCACGTGATGGGCGGCTGCATCGGCAGCTCCTACTGCCTCCGCATCATCCACGACGCACCCCGGCGCATCACCGCCGCTATCCTCCAGAACCCCATCGGGCTCAACGGCGGAAACTTCGACGGCTTCAAGGGCATGTTCGAATCGGCCGCGCGGACCGCCGAGAAAGAGGGCATGCAGGCCGTGGTCGACGCGGCCATCGAGGACAACCGCTTCCAACAGAACACCCGTGCGGGCTACTGGTCCGCACGCATCTCGCAGGACGAGCTCTTCCGAAAGGAGGTGCTGGCGATGGACCCGGCCGAGTACGCTCGCGCCCACCGCGAAACCAGCGCCGCCTTCTTCGAACAGAGCGACTTCGTGTTCAGCGTGACGCGCGAATGGCTGCGGACCTGCCCGGTGCCGCTCCTGGTCCTCGCCGGCCACGACGACTTCCATCCCACGCCCATTGCGCGGGAGATCGCCGAGCTCGCCCCCGATGCGGAGTACGTCGAGGACTGGGCGACACGCGACCTTGTGCCACAGACCATCGAAACCGCGCTTGCATTCCTCAAGCGGCACACGCCCTAGCGAGCAATATCCGGGAAGTTGCCCGCCGGGCCACGCCGATTCCCTGCTTCACACGGGCGTCTCGCTCTGCATGGTAGGATCGAATCGACTTCGTGGCCCTGGAGGCGTGCGTGGGTGTCCTGATTACGGTCATTGTCATTGCCGTCATCGTCGTTATCATCGTTGGCTTTTTCTGGGCGACCTACAACGGGCTCGTCCGGGCGCGCATCCGCGTCAAGGAAGCCTGGTCCGGCATCGATGTGCAGCTCAAGCGGCGCTCCAGCCTGATCCCGAATCTCGTTGAGACGGTCAAGGGCTACGCGTCGCACGAGCGCGAAACCCTCGAAAATGTCACCCGGGCACGGTCGATGCTCGATAACGCCCAGGGCGCCCGCCAGGCCGCACAGGCCGACAACATCCTCACCGGGGCGCTCCGCTCTCTTTTCGCTGTTGCGGAGGCTTATCCGGATCTGAAGGCGGACCAGAACTTCCGCGAACTGCAGCGCGAACTGACCGACACCGAGGACAAGATCGCGTACGCGCGCCAGTTCTATAACACCAACGTCGGCAACTACAACGAGAAGATCTCCGTGTTCCCGAACGTCTTCCTCGCGAACATGTTCAACTTCGAACCCTCCGAGTTCTACGAGGCCGAAGAAGAAGCCCGCGAAGACGTCACCGTCAGCTTCTCGACCACCTGAGCCAGTGCAAAGGCACGTCAGAGCCGCGACCGCCCCTGCGGATTGTCGATCGACGATTGACGATTGCCGATGGCGGTCCGGGTAGCGCTGCGAGAAGTATGAACCAGGCAGAATTTAAGCCCCGGACCAAAGGCGTCGCGCTTCGCGTGATCGCCCTTTCTGGCGAGATCCCGCGATCCCATGCCGGCGACGTGATCGCGCGTCAGCTGATTCGATCAGCGACCTCCGTGGGTGCGAACTATCGAGCCGCCTGCCGGGCGCGATCTCCCCAGGAAATGTTCGCGAAGCTGTCTGTCGTCGAGGAAGAGGCGGACGAATCGCTGTACTGGCTCGAACTTCTGGAGGAGTCGCGGCTGGTTCAGGCCGAGCACCCGGCCGACGTTCGCCGCGAAATGAGCGAGATCGTCGCGATGGTCGTTCAGTCCAAGAAGACGCTCAGGTCCCGGCTCGCCCGGCGGTTGGACGGCAATCAGCAATCGACAATCGTCAATCGGCAATCGATCGTGGGGTCGCCGCGATGACCACCGAGCCCCGCAATCGTCAATCGACAATCGTCAATCGGCAATCGGCCGTGGGGTCGCCGCCATGACCGCCCGTACCACCGAGCCCGGCAATCGTCGATCGACAATCGTCAATCGGCAATCGGCCGTGCGGAGCACGCGATGACCGCCTCCACCACCGAGCCCATCCTCGTCTATGACCGCATCGGCTCGAACAAGCGCGAGACCTGGCTGCTGATGATCCTGTTCGTCGTGCTCATCGGCGCGCTGGTGGGCCTGATCGTCCTCGGGTTCGGGTTGCCGGTCGGGTTTATCGGCATCGCCGGGATCGCCCTCATCCTCTATGCCATCTTCAGCTACTTCTCCTCGACGGCCGTCGTGCTCTCCATCTCCGGCGCGCACGAGGTGACGAAGGAGGAAGAGTGGGAGTTCGTGCGGCGCGTGGAGAACCTGTGCATCGGCGCCGGCCTCCCGATGCCGCGCACCTGGGTGCTCGAAGATTCCGCGCCGAACGCGTTCGCGACCGGCCGCGACCCCAAACATGCGCATGTGGTCGTCACCCGCGGGCTGCTCGACAAGCTGGAGCCAATTGAGCTCGAAGGCGTCCTCGCCCACGAGCTCTCGCACATCGGCAACTACGACATCCGGCTCATGACCGTGGTGACCGTCCTCATCGGCGTGGTCGCGCTCATTTCCGACCTCGCGCTGCGGTTCACCATCTGGGGCGCCGGCGGCCGGCGCAGCAACAGGGACCGGGGCGGCGGCGCTGCGATGCTCATCGTGCTGGTGCTCGTCATCATCGGCTCCATCCTCGCGCCGATCATTGCGCAGATCATTCGCTTCGCCATCAGCCGCCGCCGCGAGTACCTCGCCGACGCCAGCGGCGCGCTCCTCTGCCGCAACCCCGACGCCCTCGCCGACGCGCTCGAAAAGATCGCCGGCGACACCGAGCCGCTCGAAGCGGCGAACAAGGCAACCGCCCACCTCTACATCTCGAACCCGCTCAAGGAGCACACGAGCTTCCTGAACAACCTCTTCGACACGCACCCGCCGATCGAAGACCGCATCCGCCTCCTCCGCGCGATGTGACGGACCGCGGCGCCGGGCACGGGGACTCGGGCTCTCCTTCGCGCCGGGCGCATCGCCAACGCATCGGCTCGCGCTACACCAGCACCCCTTCGGCCAGCAGGTCCGCGATTTCGTCCATCGTCAGGCCGACGATGCGCTCGCAGACATCCATCGTGTGCTCGCCGAGGAGCGGTGCCGGCGCCGCGAGGTAGCCGGGCGTCTCGCTCAGCCGGAAGCCCGGGCCGTCGTACGCCGCGCGGCCCGTCTCCGGGTGGTCCAGGTACACGTAGTAGCCGCGCGCCTTCATGTGCGGGTCGCGGTCGAGCAGGTCCTGCGCGTTCTGGACGACCCCGGCCGGCACGCCTTCCGCCTGCAGAAGCGCCATCACCTCCTCGGCGACCTTCCCGGCGGTCCAGCTCGAAACCAGCTCCTCGAGTGCGTCCTCGTTCGCCTTCCGGGCCTCGAACGTCGCGAAGCGCGGGTCGTCCGCCACGGCATCCTGGCCGAACGCCCGGCAGAGGCTTCGCCACTGTTCCTCTGTCTCGCAGGCGATCGCGATCCAGCGGTCGGGTGAGCCGACCGACTCCGGGTCGTCGCCGCAGCGGAAGGCGCCGTGCGGCGCCGCCACCGGGCTGCGGTTGCCCCCGCGCGTGACGTTGTTCCCGTTCGCCAGGTACTCCGCGACCGGCGTCCCGAGCGCGTTCACGACCGATTCGATTTGCGGCAGTTCGATGCACTGTCCCTTGCCGGTGCGGTTCCGGTAGCGAAGCGCGGCCAGGATCGCGGTCGTCGTGTGTCCGGGGTTGATGACGTAGTCGGGGTAGTTCGTGCCGACGCCGATGGGCGGCCGGTGCGGGAAGCCCGACAGGTGCGAGATGCCCGTCACGGGCGTCAGGACCGCACCGAAGCCGAGGAAGTCGCGGTGCGGCCCCTCCATGCCCTGCATCGGCGCGTACGCCGCGATGATCCGCGGGTTCACGGCGGCGAGCTTGTCGTACCCCAGGTTCCACTTATCGATGACGCGCGGCGTGAAGTTGGTCAGGAAGATGTCGGACTTCTCGATGATGCGGTAGGCGATCTCCTGGCCCTTCTCGGTGTTCAGGTTCAGCTGAATGCTGAGCTTCGCCGCGTTGAAGTTGTTGAAGTAGCCGGAGACGTTGTAGCCGGTCTTGTAGGTGCCGTCGTCGTTCATGGCGAACGGCTGGACAACCCGCAGCGAATCGAGCTTCGTCTCCGATTCCACGCGGATCACCTCCGCGCCGAACGTCCCGAGCGTCTGCGCGGCGATTGGGCCCGCCCCGAACCACGAAAAGTCGGCGACCCGAATGCCGTCGAGCGGTCGTTTCGTCATGGCCTCGTACCCTCCCTCTTGCTGGCGTGCAGCACTGTGAAGCCGATTACTTCCTCATCCTTGAACCGAATGATGACGTCGTCGTCCGTCAGTTCGCTGTCATCTGCGGCCGATGGCTCTTCGAAGTGGACGTAGAGCACATCGGCCTCCCGGTCGTCGCTGGACCATAGCTCCCCGCCAGGAGCTGTTTGGAGCACGCCCAACAAGGGAAGGTAGTCAGCGACGTTCACGGCCATAGCTGCCTCCTTCGCAAGAGCTGGCGCTCTCGCGAGGTGAGAAACGCGGTGACCACGAACCCATCCGACGATTCGTCCCGGTAGACGACCACAAGCCATCTTCCGGGTCCTGCCCTCGCCACCGCCAGTCTTTCACCGTCATTACCGCTAAGGATACGTTCCGGCCGTTCGATTGCGCGCAGAACATCCTCTCGCCGACCCTCAAGCTCCTTGTGCTGTGATGTTGATTCCAGCGCTCGTCCGTCAGGCGAATGGGTGTTCCATGGACGGAGCGGGCAACATCAGGCATCCAGCTCCGCCAGCACTTCGTCCGTGTGTTCGCCCAGCCGCGGCGGGCGCCGGATTACCACCGGCGTCTCCGAAAGCCGGTAGGGCGCGCCCGGGAACTCGACGGTCGCGTTCAGGAACTCCAGCTCGAACTTCGCGAACCAGTCCCGTGCGCGCAGCTGCGTGTTCTCCGCGAGATCCTTCGGCGTCGAAACGATGCCGATGAGCAGCCGCCGGTGCTGGCCCTCCTCGTACGCTTCGCGCGCGCTCAGGCTCGCGAAGAAGCGGTGGACCACATCGTTGATGTGCTGCAGCACCTGCACGTTCTCGGCGGCCTTCGCCGGGTCCATCATCATCTGCGTGATGACTGCCATGTTGATGGTGTTGCAGAGCGGGGCATACGGCTCCTCGTCCAGGTCCTCGTGCATGCCGCGCTCCCGCATCCAGTCCACCAGCGCCGGGAAGTCTTCGCCCGCGGGCGCGAGGATGAACAGCATCACGTAGCCGTCCTTGCACGGGTACACGCCGATGCCGGGCAGCGCCACCGGGATCGCACCCCGTTCGCCTGTCCGCACGCGGTTCCTCTTCTGCAGGTCCCAGGTCTGCATCGCCGTCTCCTGGGACATCGAAATCGCTTCCTGCGCCGAAACATCGACGTGCTGGCCCTGGCCCGTGGCCTCGGCGTGCAGCACCGCCATCAGCGTGCCCTGCGCGGCCTGGATGCTCGCTGAAAGGTTCGCCTGGTTCCCGACGATCATGTTCGGCGGGTCGGCCGGTTCGCCCGCGAGCGTCAGCACGCCGCCCATCGCCTGCCCGACGATGTCGGTGTAGGCGTACCCCGAATGCGGACCGTCCTGCCCGAAGCCCGTGATGGACGTGTAGACCAGCGCGGGCTTCTCGCGGCGCAGCTCCTCGTAGCCGAGGCCGCGCGCCGCCATCCAGCCGGGCGTGTTGTCTTCGATAACGGCGTCCGCGCTGAGCGCGAGCGCCCGCGCGAGGCGCTGGCCCTCGGCGGTTTCGAGGTCCAGCACCACCGACTTCTTCGAGGTGTTGTGCACCCAGAACCCGATCGCCGTATCGGGGCCGGGTTCGGCCGCCTTGTAGTAGGGCTGCGTGTGCCGCTCGATTCCGCCGCCGGGCGGCTCCACCTTGATCACCTCCGCGCCGAGGTCCGCCAGCAGGCGTCCGCAATAGGAGCCGATTTCGTCGCAGAACTCGATGACGCGGAGCCCTTCGAGGGCACGCTCCGCCACGTCCTACACCCCCACCGTCGCGGTCACCGTCGAAGGCAGGCGATTCGAAAGGATGTCCGCCGCCCCGCCGACCATCTCGTGCAGGATCTCGGCCGCCGGCCGCGACTGCGCGAGCAGGCCCGAAATCTGGCCCGCCGCGTTCATCAGCAGGTCTTCGCGGCCGGCCTGGCGCGCCGAATACACCAGGTCCGCAACGAGCATCCCCTGGATGCCCATCGGGAGCGCTTTGATGCCCGAAGCCTCGTACGCCTCGATCAGCGGGTTGGTGATGTTCCGCATGGTCTTGCCGCTGTAGAGCCGGGTGATTTTAGTGTCCTCGTCGGTGGCCGCGAGGATGCGCTGCTTCTGCACCTCCGGCTGGTTCGCTTCGTTCGAAACCAGGAAGGCGGTGCCGCACCACACGCCGATGGCCCCCAGCGCCAGCGCCGCCGCCAGGCCACGGCCGTCGGCGATGCCGCCCGCCGCCACCACGGGCGTCGGGCTGACCGCGTCGATCACCTGCGGCACGAGCGCCATCGTCGCGATGCGGCCCGTGTGGCCGCCCGCCTCGGTGCCCTGCGCGACCACCACGTCGACGCCGGCCGCGGCCACCCGCTTCGCGTTCTTCACATTGCCGATGAGCGAAAGGATCTTCGTGCCGTTCGCCTTGAGGCGCTCCACCCACGGGCCGGGGTTCCCCAGCCCCGACGCGAACACCGGCACCTTCTCCTCGATGACGACCTCCATCTGCTCGTCCGACATCCCCGCGCCGGCCCGGCGGCGCGGCATGGTCGCGGGCCGCGGCGCTTCCTTCCATTCGATCCCCAGGTCGTTCACGATGCGCTTCAGGCCCTCAACCGTCTCCTTCGGGATGAGCGAGCGCGGGT
>JBLNCO010000017.1:0-5444 GCA_050260715.1 Hyphomicrobiales bacterium
CCACCGCGAGCGCATCGCCGAACTCCGCCTCGAGCTGCTTGAGGTCCGGGATGATGTGCTGGCAGTTGATGCAGCCCAGCGTCCAGAAGTCGAGGATGACGACCTTCCCCCGCAGGTCGGCGAGCGTGAGCGGCCGGTCGACGTTGAACCAGGTGAGTCCACCGGGGAACTCGGGCGCAGGCTGCGTCCCGGCCCACGATTTCGCCGCCGTGGGACTCGCCGATGCCGAAGCGCCGGCAGAGTCGCCGGCGCCCGCGCTGTCGTTCGATGGGTGGTCGCTACCAGAACAGGACATAAGCAGAAGCCCCAGGAGAACCGCAAGTACTCCCATCATACGGGCTTGCAATAGCCGCCGGGGCTTGCAACCTCGTCGCGTCGGCAGCACCTCCACTATCGGAGCATACGTCCGCGCGGGCCATCGCGGATGAGCGCCCGATAGCACGTCCGTTCGCCAGACGCTAACGAGCGCAGCCCTATAATCGAAACCACTATGACCTTCGACGAGACCCGCGACGAGGCGCTCGCGGCACTGGCTTCGGCTCCCGACCCCGACGCGATCGAACGCTGGCGGGTCGAATGGTTGGGCCGCACTGATGGCAGGATCACGAAGCTCCTGCGTTCCATTCCACAGCAACCCCCGGAACAGCGCGCCGCCTTCGGCGCCGGGGCCAACGCCCTCAAGCGGACGCTCGAAGCCGCGCTCGAGGAACGCAAGGAGGCGCTCCGCAAGTCGGAGCTGGCCGCGCTCAGCACCTCGGCTGCGATCGACGTCACGCTTCCCGGGCGGCCCCAGGCGATCGGCCGCCTCCACCCGGTCACGCAGACCATGCGCGACATCATCCGCGCCTTCGAGGAGATGGGCTTTCGCGTGGCCGAAGGCCCCGAGGTGGAGTGGGAGAAGTACAACTTCGATGGCGTGCGCATCCCGCCCGACCACCCCGCGCGCGACATGTGGGACACCATCTGGGTCAACACGCTGGTCGATGGCCGCCGCCAGATGCTCCTTCGCACGCACACCTCGCCGAACCAGGTGCGCGTGATGGAGCGCCAGCAGCCGCCCATCCGCGTGATCGTCCCCGGGAAGTGCTACCGCCAGGAAGCGACCGACGCCACGCACGAGTGGATGCTCACGCAGGTCGAAGGTCTCGCCGTCGACGAAGGCATCCGCATGACCGACCTCAAGGGCGTGCTCTACGACTTCGCGCGAAAACTCTTCGGCGGCGAACGGAAGATCATCTTCCACCACAGCTACTTCCCGTTCGTGGAGCCGGGCGTCGAAATGGCGCTCGACTGCTTCATCTGCCGCGGCTCGGACCCCTCGTGCGGCACGTGCCACGGCACCGGCTGGATCGAAATTCTCGGCGCCGGCATGGTCCACCCCGAAATCATCGACAACGCCGGCTACGGCTCGGACAAATACACCGGGTTCGCCTTCGGGATCGGCATCGAACGCGTCGCCCTCCTCCGCTGGGGCATCGAAGACATCCGCCACCTCTACGCCAACGACGTGCGCTTCCTGGGCCAATTTTGATGGAGGGCTTTCGGCTGTCAGCTGTCGGCTGCCACGAGCTGTTAGCTGTTAGCTGTTAGCTGTTAGTGCAACCCGTATCATCGGGGACCGGAGGACTCAGGGGGTGCGACCATTTCAGGAACTCGTCGTCTGGCAAAAGTCTCACCAACTCACGTTGTCTATTTACGAGATGACTAAGAGCTTTCCACGAGCCGAAATGTACGGCTTGACGTCCCAGCTTCGCCGGGCCGCCGCATCCATCCCGATGAACATTGCTGAGGGGTCAGCCAGGGGCACCGGGAAGGAATTTGCCCAGTCCCTCTCGATCGCGCTTGGGTCGGCGGCCGAGGTCGAGTATCAGCTGCTTCTCGCCCGCGACCTCGAATATCTGGATGCGGCGTCTCATCCACAGCTCGAATCGCAGCTCGCGGAAGTGAAGAAGATGTTGGTGACGCTTCGTCGCCGGGTGGTAGAGCAAGTTACTAAGAGCTAACAGCTAATAGCTAGGAGCCAGCATGAAGCTATCCCTCTCGTGGCTGCGTGAGTTCGTCGACCTCGATCTGCCTGTGCCCGAACTGGCGCGGCGGCTTATCGATGCCACCGCTGAGGTCGAGGGCTGGGACACGATCGGCGTCGACTGGGACCCCGAGCGGATCCGCGTGGCCGAGGTGGTCGCGGTCGACCCCCACCCCAACGCCGACCGGCTGCGGCTGGCGACGGTGGAGACCGGTTCCGGGCGGCAGCAGGTCGTCTGTGGTGCGCCGAACCTCGCCGTTGGCCAGAAGGTCGCCTTTGCCACCGAGGGGGCGATGCTCATCGACGGGCACACGGGGCAGCCGGCGAAGCTGAAGCTGCGTCCCATCCGCGGCGTTCAATCCGCCGGCATGGTCCTCAGCGAAAAGGAGCTCGGCCTCTCCGACAACCACGAAGGCATCCTCGTGCTCCCGCCCGACGCCCCGCCTGGCCGGCCGCTCGTGGAACAGCTCGGCGACGTGGTCTTCGATATCTCCACGTGGGCGAACCGCGCCGACCTGCTCGGCGTGCTCGGCTTCGCGCGCGAGGTTTCGGCACTCACCGGCAAGCCGCTGCGCGAACCCGACCGTTCCCACGGCGAATCGTCCAGCGATGTGAACGGCCTCGTGTCCGTGACGATTGAAGACCCCGACCTCTGCCGGCGGTTCACCGCCTCGGTCATCGAGAACGTCACGATCGGGCCCTCGCCGGCCTGGATGCAGGAGCGCCTCAGCCGCCACGGCATGCGGCCCATCAACAACGTCGTCGACATCACGAACTACGTGATGCTCGAAACGGGCCAGCCACTGCACGCCTTCGACTACGACCTCGTGCGCGGGCATCGCATCGTCGTCCGCCGCGCGAAGCCGGGCGAGCGGCTCATCACGCTCGATGGCGTCGACCGCGAGCTCGACCCCGACATGCTGATGATCTGCGACGGCGAGGGGCCCGTGAGCGTCGCCGGCATCATGGGCGGCGGCAACAGCGAGGTGAACGAGAACACCCGGACGGTCCTGCTCGAAATAGCCAACTTCAAGCCCGGCTCGATTCGCCGCACATCGGGCCTGCTCAAGCTGCGGACCGAGGCCTCGGCACGCTTCGAAAAGGGCATCGGCCCCGAGACACCGGAGTACGCTCAGCATCGCGCGCTCCACCTGTTCGAACAGCTCACCGGGGGCACGCCCGCGCGGGGCATCGTCGATGTCTACCCCGGCAAGGAGCCCCCGCGGACCATCGTCCTCACCGCGGCCCGCATCGAGCAGGTCCTCGGCATCGCGATCCCGCGCGACGAGGTGGTGCGCATCCTTACCGCCCTCGGGTTCGCCGTCGAATCCACGGGCGACGCGTTCAACGTTCAGCCGCCGTACTGGCGGCCGGATGTCGAGATCCCGGACGACGTGATCGAGGACATCGCCCGCATCTACGGCTACGACAAGCTTCCCGCGACCACGCTCCGGGGCAGCCTGCCCGAGGTCCAGCCCGACCCCATCGGCCACGTCCGCGAGCGCGTCCGCGACACCATCGCCGCGCTCGGCTTCCAGGAGATCATCACCTACACGCTGACCGATCGGGAGCACCTCGCCCGCGTCGTCGACCCCGGCGACTCGGTTCGCCTGAACCCGCTTGGCGTCGTGAACCCGGTGGCCGCCCGCCACCAGTTCCTGCGGACGTCGCTGCGCCCGAACCTGCTCGATACCTACGCGGCGAACCGCCGCCAGGCCGAAGGCCCCTTGCGGCTGTTCGAAATCGGCTTCGAATACCTTCCGACTGAGGCCGACCTCCCGCACGAGCGCCCGATGCTCTGCGCCGTGCTCGGCGGACCCCGACTCGACCGCTGGGGCCGCGAGACGGGCGACCGCCTCGACTTCTTCGACGCGAAGGGCGCTCTCGAGGCCCTTGCCGACCGGCTGGGCGTGCCGCTGGCCTGCAAGCCGGTCACTGCGTTCGGACTGCTCGCCGGGCACAGCGCCGAGGTGTGGTCTGGCCGCGAACCGCTGGGCGTGCTCGCCCAGGTCCATCCCGACACCGCGGCTGCCTTCGATATCAGCGAGCCGGTGTTCCTGCTGGAGCTCTCGCTGGAGTCGCTGGTGCGCGTGCTTCCCGAACGGCCGGCCTACACGCCGCCGTCGCGCTTCCCCGAGGTGCGCCAGGACATCGCGCTGCTTGTCGACGAGGACCTGCCCGCCGGCCGCCTGCTCGAAATCGTGCGTTCGCACCGCTCGGGCTCGGTCCGGGTGCAGGGCAACATCTTCGACGAGTACCGCGGCCAGGGCGTCCCGAACGGGAAGAAGTCGCTCGCCCTCGCCATGCGCTACCAGGCCACCGACCGCACGCTCACCGACCAGGATGTCGAGCGCATCCAGGCGGGCCTGCTGAAGCGGCTCGAAAAGGAGCTCGGCGCCACCCTGCGCGGCGGGTGACGCGCCCAATGGGCCCGGCCTTCCGCAGGCCGGCTATCCGTTCGCCGCTACGCGAGGTGCCCGAGTTCCACCAGCCGGTCGATCGCAGCCAGCAGCTCGCGGTCGGCGTCGTTCACGGCCTTGTACTGGCTCACCAGGTGGCCGCCGTACTTGTCGACCAGGTACCAGTCGTCATCGATGATGAAGTCGGGCCGCGGCTCGACGCGCGGGTCCTTGTCGAAGCAGCCGTCGACCCACTCCCGGAGGCCGTGGAGGTCGATGACGCGCTCCACGTACGCCTGCCCCGACGCCGACCACACGTACACGCCGTGACCGGCTTCCTTCAGCCGGCGCATCGCCTCGTGGGCGCCGGGCCGCAGCGCGTTCTGCTCGGCGCTCGGGTAAACCAGCGTGTGGTCGACATCGAAGAAGACGTTGATCCCCAATCGCCTAGGCCTCGACGACCTCAAGCCCCCACACGGGCCGGAAGCGATAGGCGCGGATCCCCTTGAGGTGGATCTTGTGCCGCTTGACGATCTTCTTGGCCTCGGGAACGGTCCCCATCGGGACGTACAGGTAGAGGTCGCCGCAGCGCGAGAACGGGAGCCACTCCGTCTCCGCTTCCTCGTCGGTGAGGGTGTCCGCGGTCTCGACTTCGGCCATCATCTTCAACCACACGCCGGGACGCCGGACCACGACGATGTCGGGGAACAGGTCCTTCCCGTTGTGCTGACCGACGCTCATGCGCGGGGTCGGTTCGTTGACCAGCGTTTCGAGGTCCGGGAACTCATCATTCGGAAACGGGAACTTCACCCGGGCGATTTCAGCGACCGTGCCGGCATGTCGCTGGTCTCGCAGGTACTTGAGGACCACGCGGAATCACCTCTCTGGAGCTACCTGACACGCAAAATTCTAGGTTCGCGCGCTCTCAGCGTCGAACCGGCATACGAAAGCCCGGGATGTCCCGGGCTCTCGCGGTCATTTTCCCGTGGGCTCACGGCCCGGCGGCGGCCACCTCGGGC
>JBLNCO010000018.1:0-8639 GCA_050260715.1 Hyphomicrobiales bacterium
CACGAGGCGTCGGTGGAGCGGTGGCGCAGCGCTGCCGTCTTGGCTTCAGTGATGGCCATTCGCTCCGGCCATTCTTGCAGCGGCATCGGCTCAGTCTCCGGCGAGCCGGGCAGCTGGGGCTGCTCCGTCGCGATGGCAGCGAACCGATGGCCGGCCGAATCGTGATTCCAGAGCTTCGCGAGGGGCAATGCATCTGGATGGTCGGCCGGGCCCTCGATGACCGCCGCCTGAAGTACTTGGGACTGTCGCTGCCCAAGCCGATCCTCGGCTATGAACGCGTGCGTGGTCAGCGGCGGGTCTTCGTCACTGAGGGCGCGTTCGACTGTCTAACCGGCGTCGCCTGGAACCTTCCGGTCTGCGCGTTGCTCGGGACGCATGTTCGGGCGGAGCGTCTCGCGTTCCTCCAACGGGCGCGTGAGGTGGTGCTGGTCTTCGACAACGACGAGCCAGGTCGCGCGGCTGCAACCGAACTCGCCGCGACCCTCGGTTCCCGTGCCGCCGTTCTCGCACTTCCCGAAGGCGTGAAGGACCTCAGCGAACTTTCGCAACGGCCCAACGGACGACAGATGTTCTTCGAACTCCTTCGGCAGCTCGGTGCCAGGAAGGAGACCGACCATGCGGCGTCGCACTGATGGCCCTCCTGTCCTCTACGAGCTCGTGCCGTCGCGACACGACGATGACCCGACCGCGCGGGCTCGTGGGCTCTTCGCCGGACTCGCGGGCGCGGACGGCATCGACTTCGAGGCGACCGTGGATGATGGAACGCTGAGGTTCTACCTCCGGTCCGCCACAACCAGCGGCGCTGAGGCTGCGCTCAGCCAGCTTCGGGCTTCGCATCCGCAATGCAGTTTTCGGCCCGTTGACGCGACTCGGGCCGATCCTCTGTGGCTGTCGCCGACAGATGAGGCAGCGGCCGTCGAACTCCGGCTGTTGCGCCACTCGGCGTTCCCGATCGAATCGGACACGCGTCACGGAGACCTCTTCGCCGGAGTGCTGGCGGCCGCATTCGCGGCCTCGGACGAGGGCAACCGTATCGTCTGCCAACTCTCCCTGTCCGGTTCCCCGTCGCATCGGTGGGCATCCAACGTCCAGTCTCGAAGTAATCGGCAGTCAGTGCCGTATCGGCCGGCCAATGCTTCAAGCGCTGGCACCGACCTGCTGCCGCTCGTCGGTCTGGCCGGGATCGGTGCCCTCGGGATCCAAGCAGTCCGCTGGTACGAGGGTGGCGACATGTTGCCGCTTCTCAGCCTTGGCGCCGGAGCGGTCATCACACTGCCGCTCGCGGCGACCGTCTGGTCGCGCGTTGCCGCCAGCCGGGAGCCGCTCACACCTGCGCTGGCCGACGAGAAGCTCTCGTTTCCTCGCTTCAAGGTTAGCCTTCGAGTGACCGCCATCGGTGACCGCGACCCAGCCGACCTGCGCACGGTCGCTGAGCAAGTCGCCACTGCTTACCAGGCCTTGGACCACCCAGCGGGCAACGGCCTGCGTCCCCGGCGTGTGAACAGCGATGCCACGAGACTCAGCTCACCCAATCGACTCCTTGGGCGTGACACGATCCTCAACGCCGCGGAGCTGGCTGCGCTCTGGCACCTCCCGGATCCATCCATCCTTCCCGTTGCAGAGCGGCCTATCGCGCGCCGGCTCCTTCCCTCCGAAGGGCTGGTGTCGCGAGGCTGTCGCGTTGGCGTCTCTCGGCACCAGGAACGAAGCGTGCCTGTCCACGTCCCTCGTTCCGCGCTCTTCCGGAACCACCTCATCCTCGCGAAGACGCGGCGCGGGAAGTCCACGTTCCTCCAGCACCTGGCGGCGCACCTGATGCAGGATCTCGACGCCGGACGCGAACGGCTGCTGCTCGTCGTCATCGACCCGCACCAGGACCTCGCAGAGAGTGTGCTCAGTGTGGTGCCGCCGGGGATCGAGGACCGGACGGCGTACCTGAACCTCACGGACCGCGAGCATCCCGTCGGGCTCAACCTGCTCGATGTCGCGTTGTTCCCGAACCGCGATCGGACGGCCGAGAACGTCGTTGCGATGCTGCACCGGCTGTGGCCGGACAACTGGGGGCCGCGGATGGAAGGTGCGCTCAGGGCGGCCTTGCTATCGCTTCACCAGGCCAATCAGGTCCGCCGGCGCGGGGAGCAGTACACGTTGCTCGACGTCGTGCCGCTGCTGACGAGCGCGGAGTTTCGGCAGCGGGTGATGTCGCAGGTGCCGGACCAGACGCTGTGGGCGTGGTGGCACGACAACTACGACCAGGTCGGCCGCGCTTTCCAGCAGCAGATCGCGAACCCGGTCACGACGAAGGTCGGCCGCTTCCAGGTCACGGAGGCAGCACGGCTCACGCTCGGCCAGGCGCAGTCCACCTTCAACCCTCGCGCTCTGCTCCGCGATGGTGGCGTCCTCGTCGTGAACTCCGCCGTGGGCTTGCTGGGTGAGGGCGGGGCGGCGTTGATCGGCGCCACGATCCTCAACCTGCTCTCGCTCATCGTCGAAGACCAGATCGAGCTGCCGGATGGCGAGCGTAGCCGACTGGTAGCGCTCGTGGACGAGTCGAGCACGCTGGGCGGTGCCGACTACCCGCGGATGATGAGCGAGCTTGGCAAGTACGGCGCGAGCTTCGTGCTCGTCACGCAATCACTGGCAAAGCTCGACGCGATCGACACGGCACTGCGGCCAACGGTCTTCGCGAACATCGACAGCCTGACGGTGTTCCAGGTGAGCGCCGAAGACGCCCGGTACCTAACCTCGGAGCTGGGCGGCGACCTGGAGGTGGCGGACCTCGTCTCGCAGGACGATTACGAGTGCTACGCCCGCTGGTCGTCGAACGGTCACCGCAACTCGGCGTTCTCCCTCCACATCGACCCGCCAACCCCGTTGGACACCACCCGAATTGCTGCGACCGCGGACCGGTCCGCCCAGCAGTTCGGCCGCTCGCGAGCGGAGGTCGCCCGGGAGGTGGACCGCGTCCTCACCAATCGCGGCATCAAGCTCGGGCAGCGCGAGTTCGATGGCTGGCTTGAGCCGCCGGAGCCTGTGGGCGCTCCCGCGGGGAACGGTGCTCTTCCTGTCCGGCCGAAGCGCAACGAGCACCGCGACAGGAGGAGGTAGCTCGATGGCGACAGAATTTGACGCTCGCCGATCCGAGACCCTCGCCTGGGTCGCGCGCCTCCCGTTCGTGTCGGCGTCGCAGCTGGCGCTGCTCCTCGGCAACCCGGAACTCACGGTGAACACTGGCCTCCACGCTTTGGAGCGGGAGGGCTGGCTCGACTGGGTGGACTCGCCTGTTCCGGATGCCGACGCGGGACGCCTCTACGTCCTCACCGACGAGGCCTGGAAGTGGGTAGGAGAACGGTTCGCCGGGCCGGATGTCTCGCCGCTTCCGTTGGCGCGCAACGAACTCCTGCACCGCCTCGCCGGCATCGAGGCGACCATCGCATTCAACCGCTTCGTTGCCGAACTCGCGGTGACGTCACGCCGCGAGCAAGACCTCGAACTGTGTGACGCGCTGTCTCTTCCCGTCCGCCGCCGCGAGGCCTGGTGGCCGCCAGGAGTACTCGGGCTCGCAGTGCTCCAGCAGGGCGAGCGCGTCGCGCCACTCTTGGTCGCGATCGATCGTCCGGCTGCGCCGGCCGCGCATCGAGCGACGACAGTCGCGGGCTGGCACGCGCATCGCGATGGTGGCCGTCGGTCTACCCCGGATGCCCCGATCATTGTCGTGGCGGCTGACGATCGAACGGCTGATGAGTGGAAGCAGGCTGTGGCCGGCGGGGCTGAGCGTCGAGG
The DNA here is from genome assembly GCA_050260715.1 of Hyphomicrobiales bacterium. Taxonomy (GTDB): domain Bacteria; phylum Chloroflexota; class Dehalococcoidia; order Tepidiformales; family Tepidiformaceae; genus JALOAP01. The sequence goes on from JBLNCO010000018.1 coordinate 3,784, forward strand.
TGTGCTGCCGCTCGACCTGCTCGTCGCACCGCCAGGAACGGGCCTTCGCGGCCCTCTACTCACGGGACTGCGGTGGCACTCGGAACCGAGGACATGCCGCCCAATCACATCCGTTTTCGACAGCTCAACAGAGACGCTCCCTCGCTCGCTCCGACTACACGAATGGGCGCGGCAGGCACTCGGCGAGGCGCCCCCGCGAGCCAGGCGGGCACAGCGCGAACGCGTTGCAGCGCTCTCGCTGTTCGCCTCGCCCGAGCAACTCAGGCTGCTGGAGACCATCGGCCGCCTCCCGCTTCTCACAGAATCTGCCCTGGGGTTGGTTCTGGCCGTCACGCCACCATTGCTTAGGCGTCAGGTGGAACGGGCTGAGCGGGATGGGCTGGTCGAAGCGGTCGTCCGCCCGAACAGCCCCAAGCGCCTTGTCCTCGGAGAGTTCGGGCTCCGGCTTCTCGCCGCACGCGCCGGAGTACCGTTTCGGCGCTTTGCGAGCCACATGCCGTTCGTAGCGGCGCTGCCTGGGGCGGCCGGTGGCCGTCTTCAGACGCTGGTACGGCAGTTCGAGCACACGGTCGGCGCGAACAGCTTCATGCTCGCGTGCCTTCGGAACAGCTCTGATCCCGAGTTCCCAACGCTGGTCCGCTGGCAGAACCCCATCGAGGCGGCCGTTCGATTCGAGTCCGGTGGGGTGCGGCGGACATTGCGCCCGGATGGAGGTGGCAAGGTCCTACAGGGCGAAAAGAGCCATGAGTTTCTGCTGGAGTGGGACCGTGGGACCGAACGCATCAATGTCCTGCTTGAGAAGCTCACTCGATACGCCGCCTGTTACCGCTCAGCGACCGCGGCGTCCGCCAACGTCCTGCTCGTCGTCACACCCACTCCGCACCGTGAGGCCGTGGTCTGGCGAGCGGTGTCCGCCGTCATGTGGCCTGAGGCGGAGCGCGGCGCGGTCCGCACGACAGTCGCATCCCTCGTCGATCAATACGGGCCATACGCCTCGATCTGGCGGCAGTTTGGGTCCGAGGCCCGCGAATCGTGGCCGGGGCAATAAGTGATGCTAGGTCACCTCACCCCCCAGGAACGGTTGGAGCGCATTGCCGAGCTACTTCTGCGTGCGGTCGCGCTTGATGTACAGCGGTGCGAGCGCACTGGTGAAGGGCAGCTGAGCGAGGCGCCTTCAGCTGGCACCGCCAAGAAGGGATCGCGACGCCGACCGGCAGCGGGAAGAACGGCCGCAAAGTTGCGTGAAAATTAGTCCCGAGGGGTTGCCATCACCGGCGGCTGTGATGAATCTGGGCGTCCGGTTGGCCCCTCGGGCCGAGCGGCAGGAGGAACCATGCGCTGCGCAATCTACACACGAGTGTCCACCGACGAGCAGGCCAGGAGCGAGTACAGCTCGCTCGACCGGCAGCAGGAGGTGTGCGCCGCGTACATCGAGATCCACCGCGAGAAGGGTTGGCACGTGGTGCAGGTCTACGAGGACGGGGGCTACTCCGGGAAGGACCTCAATCGGCCGGGCATCCAGGAACTCATCCAGGACCTGAGCGAAGGCAAGATCGACGCGATCGTCACCTACAAGATTGACCGGATCTCCCGGTCGCTGAAGGACTTCTACGACTTCTGGGAAGTGCTCAAGGCCAGCAACGTGACCTTCGCTTCCGCGACGCAGCATTTCGACACTTCAGACTCCGCCGGGATGCTCATGCTCAATATCCTCTTGAGCTTCGCGCAGTACGAACGCGAGCTCACCCGGGAGCGAACGTTGAGCAAGATGGCCGGGCGGGCAGCCAAGGGCCTCTGGAATGGCGGCCCCGTCCCATTGGGCTTCGACTACTCACCGGAGTCGCAAGAGCTTCGGCCCAACGACGAGGAGGCGCCCATCATCCGGTTCGTCTTCGATCGTTTCGTCGAAACGCATTCGCCGAGCACGGTCGCGCGTGAAGCGAACAGCCGAGGGTACCGAACGAAGCGACGTGTGGTCGTGACGCGCGATGGATCGAGCAAGTCGATTGGGGGAAACCGCTTCGACGAGGACACAATCGCCGCGCTCATTCGCAACCCGCTCTATAAAGGTTTCATCCGCTTCGACGGCGAAGTGCATCCGGGAAATCACCAGCCGCTCGTCGACGTTGAATTGTGGGAGGCTGCGAACCGCGTGTCTGGGCGCATCAGGGAAGAAGACCGGGGTTTCTACAAGGATGATCACGTCCACCTGCTGAAGGGACTCATCAAGTGTGGAGTCTGCGGCACGACCATGACGCCATATCCCGCCGGCAAGAAGGACAAGGCCGGCAACCCCTACCTCTACTACTCCTGCACCTCGGTCACCCAGGACGGAAGTGCCTCCACATGTCCCGTCCGTAGCGTTCCAGCGCGCGAGTTCGAGTCGCTCGTCAAGAACCTCCTTTCCGACCTCGGGCGAGACAGGGCTATCTTGCAGGCGTGTGCGGATGTTGCGAATCGCGAGGCTGTCGCGTCAGTCGAAGAGCTTCGGACCCAGCAGCGCAGGAACCATGAGGAGCTCGCGCGGTTAACCACCGACATCCGACGCATCATCGAATTCGTCAAGGCGAACGACGACGTCCCAGCCGATATGAGGGCGGAGTTCAAGCAGTTGACCGCTGAGAAAGAACGCCTCACGGCCGAGGTCGAGAAGCTACAGGTGGCCATCGATCGTCGCCAGACCCGAGTGCTCGACGTCGAGCTCATCGGCAAGAGCCTGGTCGATTTCGAACGCCTCGTGAATCTCCTGCCGGTCCAAGATCAGAAGGAGCTGGTCCAACTCCTCCTGAAGGAAGTCAAAGTTCATCCCTTTGCCCCCGACCGTGAGAGCGCCGGGGCGAGCGGGACCGGCGGGGTCGCCACGAAGGTACGGTCGAAGTGGTTCCGTGTGGAAATCGCCATCCACCAGCTCCCCGGCGTGTGCCTCGCGGAGCGGTTTGAGGGCGAAAGTTCGGATAAAAGGGGAAGTGGCTCCCCGACCTGGATTCGAACCAGGAACACCGCGGTTAACAGCCGCGTGCTCTACCGTTGAGCTATCGGGGAGTACCCAATCAGTTTCGGCAGCGAACGCCCAAAGGGCAAGGATTCGCAGCCTCGGCCAGCACGCCCCCGGCGGCCGCCCACCGAGCACCGCCGCCGCCCTTTCCGGAGCCGCCCTACTGTCACGGAAATGTTTGGTAAAGGCCGGTCGCTTCGTGTCGATCCGGCAGCACGGTGTTCGACGGGTGTGTAGAGGGCGCTCCCAACCGGGCGTCGAACAGCACCACGGAGGAAGAGACATGCCTCGATTCATGGTCATCATCAAAGCAACACCCGAGACCGAAGCCGGCCAGATGCCCAGCGAGCAGCTGCTCACCGAAATGGGCAGGTACAACGAAGAGCTCGTCCGTGCGGGCATCCTGCTCGCGGGCGAAGGGCTGCTCCCCAGCTCCCGGGGCGCGCGCGTTCGCTTCAAGGGCAACGAGCGCACCGTCATCGACGGACCCTTCACCGAGACCAAGGAGCTCGTCGCCGGCTTCTGGCTCATCGACGTCAAGTCGCTCGACGAGGCCATCGAGTGGGTCAAGCGGGTCCCCAACCCGGATGGCGCCGAGTCCGAAATCGAAATTCGCCCCGTCGCCGAGGCCGACGACTTCGGCGAAGCCTTCACCCCCGAGCTCCGCGAGCAGGAAGACCGCATGCGCGCCGAAATCGCTCAACGAAACCAGGGCTAGACCCATTTACATCAGGAGGAGAACCACGATGCGATTCATGATGCTGATGATTCCCGGCGGCTACGAATCCGCTGACCCCGGCACCATGCCCGACGCGAAGGCGGTCGAGGCGATGAACCGGTACAACAAGTCGCTCCAGGAGGCCGGCGTCCTCGTCTCGCTCGACGGGCTGCATCCCCCGTCCGAAGGCGTCCGCATCTCCTTCAAGGACGGCAAGCCGAAGGTCACCGATGGCCCGTTCAGCGAAGCGAAGGAAGTGCTCGGCGGCTACTGGATCATCGATGTCGCTTCGAAGGAAGAGGCGATCGAGTGGGCGAAGAAAATCCCCGGCTCGCCGAACGAAGTCGTCGAGGTGCGGCAGATCTTCGAAATGGCCGAGTTCCCGCAGGAACTCCAGGACGCCGCAAAGCTCTGACAGAGCCCCGCGCGATTCCCTCCGGGCCCCGGTGCTTGCCGGGGCCCGGGAAACCGCGCCCACAGAACCCCCAGGGAGGTTCAACTGTGCGTTACATGATGGTTTACTACTCCGCCGACGCCGACCGCGAGACGCCTCCAACCGTGGAGGAGATGGCCGAAATGGGCGCGTTCATCGATGAGTACGCCCGGCGCGGCATCCTCGTCATGACCGACGGCCTCCTGCCCAGCTCGCGCGGCGTCCGCGTCCGTCAGCAGGAGGGCAAGGTCACGGTGACCGACGGCCCGTTCACCGAATCGAAGGAGCTCATCGCCGGTTTCGCCATCGTCAAGACCGCCTCGAAGGACGAGGCTGTCGACCTGGCGCGCAAGTTCCTTGCCATCGCCGGCGACGGCGTCACCGAAATCCGCGAGATGTACGACCAACCGGCGTACCCGCCGCAGCAGTAAGTCGAACCACCACCAGGAACGGAGGACCCACACCGATGCGCTTCCTCATGATCACGTATGGCGATGGGGGCGAACCCACCCCCGAGCAGCTGGAAAACCTCGGCAAGCTCTCGCAGGAGGGCTTCCAGGCCGGCTGGCTGGTCGATACTGGCGGCATCACCGCGGCCGAGTCGGCCCCGAAGGTCCGCTACGCCAACGGCCAGTTCACCGTCACCGATGGCCCCTTCGCCGAATCGAAGGAAGTCATCGCCGGCTACGCGATCGTCGAAGTCCCCTCCC
>JBLNCO010000019.1:0-3688 GCA_050260715.1 Hyphomicrobiales bacterium
CGACTGCGGGCTCGTGTTCAACCCCGAAGGCGCGCGCAGCCAGGTCGAAGGCGCCATCATGATGGGCCTCGGCGGAGCGCTCTTCGAGGCGGCCGAATTCGAAGGCGGACGGCTCCTGAACGCCAGCTTCGCGCGCTACCGCGTCCCCCGCATCGGCCTCACCCCGGAGATCGAGGTCGCCCTTTGCGGCGCCAATGAGAACCCGTCGACCGGCGCCGGGGAACCCGGCATCGTCCCCATCGCGCCCGCCATTGCCAACGCCCTCCACGACCTCACCGGCCGCCGCATCCGCGAACTCCCCCTCCAGCGGTCCCTCTAGCGCCGCCACTCCCGTCCGCCACAGCACCGCAGCCCCTCCTCCATCCGGAGAAGGGGCCGCGCTCTGGGGGAGGGACCGTCTCGCAGCTAGGCTCGCGGATGGGCGGCGCGCCAGGCTTCGACTTCGTCGAAGGCGCCGATGATCCGCGCGTGGTGCCGTTCGATGAGCGGCTTCACCAGCGGGTCGGTGTGGATGTAGAGCAGGTTCTTGCGAATCCCGTTCACCACGAGGTCGGCGACGTCTGCGGGGTCGAGCGGCGGAGAGATTTCGAAACGCGAGCTCGTCTTGTGTTCGGGCAGCCCGTCCTTCGGTACCTCGAGATCCTTCGGGCGGTTTCGCTCCGATTCGGTGATGCGCGTGGAGACGCCAGCGGGGCAAAGCGCGGAAATGCCAACCCGGGTGCCTTCGAGCTCGTTGCGGAGCGTTTCGGTGATGCCGATGACGCCGTATTTGGACGCCGAGTACATCGCACTATGTCCGCTGGGGATGAATCCGTTCATGGAGGCGGTGTTCACGATGTATGTGTCCTCGTCCATTTCGAGCATGCGCGGGAGGAACGTCTCGATGCCATGGATGACGCCCCACAGGTTCACGCCGAGGACCCACTGCCAGTCCTCGTGGCGGGCATAGATTCCGCGCCGGTGAATCGAGACGCCTGCGTTGTTAATGAGCAGGTGCACGTCGCCGAAGCGATCGTTCGCCGCTGCCTTCACAGCCTGCACCTGATCGAGCTTCGCCACATCCACGGCGGTGGGAAGGGCGGTTCCTCCGGCCGCGCCGATCTCGTCGGCGACGTCGGTGGCGGCGCCGATTTCGACATCCGCGACCACGACATTCATCCCCTCGTCCGCGAGGCGAAGCGCGAGCCCGCGGCCGATCCCGCTCCCCGCGCCGGTGATGACTGCTGTTTTGCCTCGAAAGTCCTGCACTGCTACCTCCCGTCTCCCTGCGCCTCGATCCACGCGTTGAAGCGAGGTCTGCGCTTTTCGACGAACGACTGGCGTCCGTCGTGCGCATCTTCGTGGTAGTCGGAAATGGCGGTCCGGACGGCGATGTCCTCGCCCGCCTGCTCCATCGTCAGCTCTTCGCAGCGGTAGATGCTGCGCTTGAGCAGGCGCATGGCAACCTGTGGACCGTTCGCAAGTTCAGTGGCGAGCTCCATCGTCCGCGGCCACAGTTCCTCAGGCGGGAGCACCTCCGACACGAGCCCGAGGGAACGCGCCTCGTCCGCTCCGACGATCTTGTTCCGCATCATGAAGTCGAGCGCCCTCGTAGCGCCCATGATCTTGACGAGGAGGTAATGGCCGCCCTCGTCAGGCTGGTAGGCGAAGCGAAGGGTGCCGCTGCCCAGGCGCGCTTCATTGGAGGCGAGCCGGTAGTCGCACGCGAGCGCGAGCGAGAGCCCGGCCTGTACGGCGACGCCGTTAATCGAGGCGATCGTCAGCTTCGAGATGTTTCGCACGAGCCATGCGATGCTCTGCGAGCGCAGGCGAAGCGAGGAGATGCGCTCGATCGGTGGTCCTCCGCGTGGAAGATCGGGGACGAGTGCGGTCGCGCCATCGTAGGAGACGGGCTTGCCGGTGATGTCGTCGCCTGCCGAGAACGCTCTTCCCGAGCCCGTGATGACAATGACCCGTACGCGCGAGTCCATTTCGAGTTGGAGCAGTGCTTCGGCGAGGTCGCGCTTCGCGACCTGCGTCATGCCGTTCAGCCGTTCGGGCTGGTTGAACCGGATTACGCCTACGCCATGCGGCTCGAGCTTGTACTCGAACCCGCGATAGAGCCCATCTTCCATCTCCGCGACCTCCTTAGGCTTTCGGGAATCCTGCACGTATTTGACTGACCGGTCAACTCATGCGGTGATAGCGGAACGTCCCCGCAACCGCCAGGGGCGATAGCCGGCGCTGGTGTTTCTACACGCTACGTGGCACGCTCGCCCAAGTCCGACTCCCAGCTCACTTCCTTAAAAGGACCGCCGATGGCACGTGCCAATACTAAGACCACCCGGAACGGGCACCGGGCCAACTTCGAAGCCCGCCGCGAAAGCATCATCGCGACAGCTACCCGCCTCTATGCCCGTCAGGGCTTTCGCGGGACATCCGTCACGGACATCTGCAACGAGGAAGACCTCACTCGCGGCCTCCTTTACTACTATGTCCCCGGCGGAAAGCTCGAGCTGCTGCAGGCGATCAACGACCGCTTTCAGTCCGCGCTGATGGAAGACTGGCCGCGGATCGCCGCCACCGACCTTCGTGCCGACGATGCACTCCGGGAGCTTAGCCGCTCGCTCATGCGCGCCATATTCCGGTACCTCGACGAGGTCACTGTCTTCCTGCACGAATGGAAGAACCTTCGCGAAGACCCGAAGCGCTGGGCCGAATACCAGAAAAAGCGGGACTACCTGTCCGACATCATCCGGAACACCATTGTCCGCGGGCAGGAACAGGGCCTCTTCAAGAAACTCGACCCCACCGTGCTTGGGCACGCGTTCGGCGGCATGCACAACTGGGCCTACCAGTGGGTTCACCGGCGCGGGTCCATGGGACCGGACGAGATCTCCGACATCTTCTGCGAGGTGTTCCTGGCGGGGTTACGCCAGCCCGATACTGTTTGACCGGTCAGTCAACTCCACGTTATAGTCACCTGCGCATTTCCGGCACGCGGCGCGTCGCCGATCGGCGACGATGAGGCGAAGGGGAGGGGGACTGTGCTCGCACTCGAAGGGCTACGCGTCATCGAGTTCGGTCGGGGCCGCATGGCCGCCTACGCCGGCAAGCTCCTCGCCGAGTTTGGCGCCGAAGTCACGTTGCTCACCGACCCCACCGGTGCCCGCGAACGGACCCTCTTTGGCATGATGCCGGACTGCGAGCGAGCCGCGCTCGCGGAATTCCTGGACGAGCGGAAGGTTGCCATCGATATCGAGCCGGGCCGTGAGCGTGAGGTCCTGGAGCCGTGGCTCGCGTCGGCCGACATTCTCCTCCTCGAACGGCACATCCCCGAGCTCGACGCCCTTGGCCTTTCCCCCGAATCGATCTCGGCCCGGTTCCCCGAACTGGTCGTGGTGGTTTGCTCGCTGGGTGGTCTGACGCCGAGCGGGCGTGGCTTGCGCCATTCCGACCTCGTGGCCAGCGCGATCGGCGGCATTGCGTCGCGCACGCCCGCGCGGCACCCGAATCACCTCGATGAGCCGCCGCTCAAGATCGGTGGCTACCAGGCGGACTACGCGACCGGCCTCGTCGCTGCTTCAGCGGCCCTCGTGACGCTGCAGCAACGGCGGCGAGGCGCCAGGAACCTGCTCTGCGATGTCAGCGCCCACGCCGCCATGGCGAGCTTTATGCGCTGGGAGGCGGCCTTCGCGCTGTACAACTG
>JBLNCO010000020.1:0-11653 GCA_050260715.1 Hyphomicrobiales bacterium
AGCGAAATCGGGATCGCCGCCAGCCAGACGCAGACCAACGACCAGTAGCTCACCGTCAGGAAATGGTCCGGGTCCGACCGGTGCGCGTGTGCCAGCCTCGGGAAGAGCACCACGGCCACCACGTTCGGCAGGAACAGCAGCGTCCCGAAGATGCGCATCGGGGCCGCGTACAACCCGACCTCCCTCTCCGTTGCGAGCAGCGACAGCAGCACCAGGTCGGTAGTCATGTAGAGCACGAGGAAGACGTCGGTGGTGTACAGCGGAAGCCCGGCGACCACGACTTCGCGCACCCGGTTTGCGCGGCGCCCCCGGATGCCGACGGCTCGCAGAGCGACGGCGATCATCGGCAGCGCGCCGGCCACGGTCAGGACCGCGTTCGCTGTCGCGTAGGCGATCACCCCGGTACCCGTGACAATGACGGCAGCGAGCGCGATGAGTGTGCCCAGCTTCCCGCCGACATCGAGCAGCGCCTGGACGCGCATCACCTGGAATCCCTGGAGGATGGACGCGCCGATCATCCCCACCAGCACAACCGGCACGGCAAGCAGCGAAAGGCCGACAACCGCCTGCGTGCGCGGTCCGTACCCGAGCACGGGGAGGGCGAGCATGAGCCCCACGGCCGCCAGCACACTGGTGACCAGGGTGATGAGTAACGCCGAGAGCACGGCATCGCCGGCCTCGCGGCCATCGCGCGCAACCAGCTTGGTCACGAGCGTGGGCAGCCCGAGCCCCGCGAACGTGCTGGCGAAGGCGGCGAGCGTAATCCCGAGGGTGAGGCGGCCGAAATCGGCGGGCCCGAGGTATCGTGGCAGGATCGCGAGCGTGGCCCCTGTTATCACCCAGGTCAGCAGTTGCGCGCTCGCGAGAGCCGCAAGGTTCTCTCCGAGGGAACGGGGCGACACCTGAAACCACGCGCCTAATCGCCCCCTGCCGCGTGCCATGGCTCCCCGTGCTAACACGGTTGCAAGGGTCGCGTTTGGCTGTGGACGGATTGTAGAGGGAGAGTTCCGGGGAGCCCTGCGCGCGAACCCGCGGCGCAGGCGGAGAAGGGTCTGCGCCTACCGCAGTTGTTCGCGGGGATGTGTGGAGTGGTGTCGAGCTATAGTGAACACAAAGTTCAAAAGTGATGCTTTTGTTATTTTCCTGAAACTCTTCGCTGTGCCACAAATACGCTATCACGTGGTGTGGTCTTACGTCCAGAATTTCCAATCCCTCCTAAGAAGTTTTACGAAATAAGGGATTTCACTGGTTCCGCTCAAGAATCAGCCCCCATAGCGTGAGGTTGCCCCCAGGCGTAGAGGAGTCCCTTGCGACGAACCTCGCCGGAAACGGAACGAAAGAAGGCACAGCCAACCAGATACGACCGGAATCGTGGCTGTTTCGTCTCCGGCGAATGGCCAGCAGCATCCCCACTGTCCGATCTGCCAGCTCGCGCCAGTTCAACCGGTTCGTCACCACGCGGTTGTTCACCGTTGGTAACCACCCGCCACTTGGGCAACGGAGTTCCACCAGGAGGTGACGTACCAGTTCACCTGGCGATGCGAGGCGTAGTGCAGCCGCGCGCGTGCGCCAGGGGAACGCACGCCCGATTGTCAACGTCTCGCGCGACGAGAGGACAGCTCGTTACAGCGAGGGATGTTTCACGGTACCGCGCCATCTTTCCAGTGATTCGCGCACGCCGCTGGCCGAACTACCAGCAAGGGACGGCCACCTGGAAACACACGGGGGAACTTGACATATGAAACGTGCGATCCTCGCGGCACCAGCCGCGCTCATCGCAGCTATCGCGCTGGCGGTTGTGGTCATCGCCGGCGGTGGCGACTCCGAAGCCGCCGGCACCAGCGCGCTGTACACCTTCGATGGCTCGCCTGCCGGCCCGATGCCCGTAACGCAGCTCAACCAGTCCCAGGTTGACATCCAGATAAACTCACGCGATACGGATGCCTGGTACCAGCTCGACCCGATGATGGCCAACCACGGCACCGCCTGCCAGTCGCCCGACGCACCCGACGGCAACCACATGATCAGCAAGTACGAAGACGCCGTCTTCCAGTGCAAGGACCATGTGATGACCGCCATGGCGGCCAGCGGCTACGGCGCCATCTACTTCGCGCCGAACTCCATGGTCGACTTCTCGAACGAAGGCGTCGTCCGCTTCGACGTCAGCACGTTCATGCAGAACACCGCCGCGCGTGACTGGATCGACCTCTGGATCATGCCGTACGACCAGAACATGGCGTACCCGCTGGAGTGGGACACGCCCGACGGCCAGGGCCCGGCGAAGACGGCCATCCAGGTCCGCCTCGGCAGTGAAGGCTTCTTCTGCATCAACGACTTCCGCAATCAGCAGAACATCGCTCCCGGCCGCTTCCAGTCGGGCGACACCTGTCACTTCGACACGCGCCTTTCGACCCTCCTGACCCCGAGCAAGTCGGTGCGCTCGACCTTCGAGCTCCGCCTGACGAAGAACTCGGCGAAGTTCTCGATCCTCAATCCCGACGGCTCGACGATGTTCACCTGGCACGACTATCGCCCGTCGCAGCCGTTCACCTTCACCCAGGGTGTTGTGCAGTTCGGCCACCACTCCTACAACCCGAACAAGGACGGCGGCGGGCCTGGCACCTGGCACTGGGACAACATCAACATCTCGCCGGCGATCCCGATGACGTTCATCAAGGGTGACCGCCGCTACGTCGATGGCTCCGGCGGCACGGTGAACTTCAATGCGCCGGCGCCCGCGAATGCCTACCTCCGCTTCACGGCGGTCGGCAAGGTCACGGTGAACGGCAAGGCCGTCTCGCCCCAGGTCCCGGTCCAGAACCAGCTCCAGGCGAGCTCCTACTTCGTCCCGATAGCCCAGGGCACGAAGAGCGTGCAGATCGGCCTGAGCGCCGATGGCTGGTACACCGGCCCGTTCATGGCCAAGGACTTCGATATCTGGAGCGTCGGCGGCTCGGCTCCGCAATCGACCAGCACGGCCACGAAGACGGCTACGGCCACCGCGACGAAGACCGCGACCACGACCGCGACCGCCGCGCCCAGCAAGACGGCGACCAGCACGCGGACCGCCACGCCCACGAAGACTGCGACGAAGACTGCGACGCCTTCGCCCACGAAGACGGCCACGCCCACGAAGACGGCCACGCCTCCCCGGACCGCGACGCCGCGCCCGACGCAGACCACCACGCCGCCGTCCAACTCGGCCGGCTCGCGGATCACCTGGAACGGGAAGTCCTGGTACCTCCACGGCGCGAACATGCCCTGGTACAACTGGGCCTGCGACTTCGGTTGCGGCTCGAACAACGGGGTGAGCAACAGCGCCAACAGCAAGGCGATCGGGCAGCGGCTCGGCCAGGCGTCCGACGCCGGTATGCACAACGTCCGCTGGTGGCTCTTCCCGGGCGACGCCTGGCAGATCCAGCGGGATAGTTCGGGCAAGCCCACGGGCATCAACCCGGCCGTCTACGCCGATATCGATGCCGCCATCAAGCTCGCGGAGCAGAACGACGTCTACTACACGTTCGTGCTCTTCTCCTCACCGTCGGCCATCCCCTCGAGCTGGCTGACCAACACGACCCAGCGGCAGGCGCTCGCCAACGTGATCGGCCAGCTCGCCGCCCGCTACAAGAACTCCGACCGAATCCTCTCGTGGGAAATCGTCAACGAGCCCGAATGGGACATCTGGAACGGCAAGGTCGCGCAGCAGCCCCTGCAGGATACCGTCCGCGCCATCGCCGCTTCCATCAACAAGAACACCTCCGCCAACGTGACGGTCGGATCCGCGATGCTCGACGGTCTCTCCCTCTGGACAGGCATGGGCCTCGATTACTACGAAGCCCACTGGTACGACTACATGTCGAGCGGCAACTGGTGCGCACGCTGCGGCGACTACGCCACGGTTAAGCGCACATACAACCTCGATGCCCCGCTCGTCATCGGCGAAATGTTCGCCGGGCCGAACAACGGCGCCACTTCCCGGTTCGAAGACTTCTACAAGAAGGGCTTCGCCGGCGCCTGGGCCTGGTCGCTCTTCCCCGATCGCACGAGCGACGGCATGAGCATCGACTTCAGCGCGTCGGCCTCCTGGGTGAAGACGCATAAGGACATCGGGCCGGTGAGCACCGCCGTTGCGGCCGCCACCCCCGAACCGGCGAAGACGGCGACGCCCACGCGGACTCCGTCCCGCTGGTGGTCCGGCTGGTGGCGCTCGCGGAGCACCTCCAGCGAGGACACGTCGACCATCGTGGAGGACACGCCAACGATCACGATCGACGACACGCCGGTCGCCCCGATCATCAACAGCTTCCTCGGGCGGCACCCCCGCCGCTAAGCGCCGACGGTAGCGATTACGTAAAGAGGGGGTGCCCGTTGGGCACCCCCTTTCGACATAGCAACTACAATCCCTCAAGCCCCCATGGGGATGGTGGGCCGGTGAAGAACGCGAAGTTCGGCCTATTCGCCCTCCCCGCTGCGGCGCTTGTCTTCGCGGCGGGGATCATCATCGGGGGCCTCGCGAGCGACGGCGGTGATGGCTCGCCCCCCTCTGGTCCTGACACGCCAACTCAGCCCCCGGTTTCGACCCAGCCGCCACCCGCATCCGCCGGCACGGCCGCGGCTCCGCATGGCCATGGCGAGGCGCCCCCGCTCGTCGATGCCCACCTGAGCACGAACGGGCCGGGCGTCGCCTACAGCTTCGATGGTTCGCCCGCCGCGCCGCAGCCCGCCTACTGGCTCGACAGCTGGGACGTGCAGGTGCACTCGCGCGACCAGGCGACGTTCCAAGAGCTCGAGCCCGTCGAGGCCCAGCACGGCCCCGGCTGCGAGCCGCCCGGCGTCCATCACGAAGTGACCCGCTACGAAGATGCGGTCTTCCACTGCCGCGACCACGTGATGACGGCCATTAGCACCGGCGGCTACGGGATGATCTACCTCACGCCGCCCGACATGGTCGATTTCTCGAACGGCGAGGCGGTCATCAGCTTCGATGTCTCCACGCTCGACCTGAGCGAACGCGACTGGTGGGACGTCTGGATTACCCCCTACGAAGACAACCTCGCGCTCCCGCTCGAGGACTGGCTGCCCGATGGCCAGGGCGAACCGGCACGTGGCATCCACATCGGCCTCGGGACCGAAGACCAGCTCTGCGCCGAGATCATCCGTGACCACCAGGCGCAGGAGACCGGCCACTGCGACGCCTACCTCAGCTACAGCTCGTTCCTTACGCCCGATGCCCAGCGGCGGGACACGTTCGAAATCCACATCTCCAGCACCCACATCAAGGTGGGCATGCCGAAGTACAACCAGTGGTGGGAAGACACGAACATCCCCGACCTCGGCTGGACGCAGGGCGTCGTCCAGTTTGGCCACCACAGCTACAACCCGAAGAAATGCGACGGCGACTGCCAGCCGAACACCTGGCACTGGGACAACATCAGCATCAGCAACGCCGTTCCCTTCACCATCATCCGCGCCGACTCCCGCGAGGCGCACGACGGCGAGACCGTGACGTTCCGGCAGCCGGCCCCCGCGAACGCGTACCTCCGCTTCGCTGGCATCGGCGCCGTGAGCGTCAGCTTCGATGGCGGCGCCACCTGGCAGAAGGCGCAACGCGCGAACGAGGAAGTCCACCACGAGGATCACTTCGCCTCGTACCGGACGCCCATTCCCGAGGGCACGACCTCGGTGGTCTTCAAGTTCGCGGACGACGACTGGTACTCCGGGCCGTTCCTCGCCCGGGACATCAGTATCTGGGCACGTTAGCGCGCGAGGACTTGCTGGTAGACCTCGCCGATGTTCTCGGCCATGTGCCTGGGGGTGAACGTGCTGCACATCCGCTCGCGGCCGGCCGCGCCCATGCGCGCCCGGAGCTCCGGGTCCGCGAGGAGGCTGCCGATGTTCGCCGCCAGCCTCTCGATATCCCCCGGCTCCGAAAGCAGGCCGGTCACGCCGTCGAGGACGAGCTCGGGCGTACCGCCGCTTCGCAGGGCGACCACCGGCTTCTCCATCGCCATCGCTTCCATGAAGGCGACGCCCCACGGCTCTTCGAAGCTGGGCATCGTGTAGATGTCCGACGCCGAAAGGATCTGGCGGATGTCGCGCCGGAAGCCGGCGAAGATGACGTTTTCCGACACGCCGAGCGATTTCGCCAGCTCCTGGAGCTCCGCCTTGAACGAACCGCCGCCCGGGTGGGCCCGCGGATCGTCCTCCCCCACGATGAGCAGACGGAGCTCAGGCCACGACGGCGCGATCCGCGCGACGGCCTCGATGAGCTCGCGGTGGCCCTTCCAGAGGAACAGCCTGGCCGAGACGGCCAGCACCGGCGCGCCGTCCGGGATGCCGAATTCCTCCCGGACGCGCCGCGCGCCCTCGGGGTCGGGCGTCCACCCGTTGACGGCCATCGCGTTCGGCACGGCGTAGAGCCGGTCGCGGCTGATCCCACGGGCGGCCGCCGTCTCGGCGACCCATCCCGACACGCCGACCACCGCATCGGCGTGCTGCATCGCCCAGAGTGCACGCCCCGTCAGCGCTTCGTGCATTTTCACGTGGAGATGCACGATCGAACGGGCCCCGGTGGCTTTCGCCAGCACCACCCCGTAGAGGGCATCCCGCGGCTTTTCGGTGCCGTGCACGATGCGAATCCCGTGCCGCCGCATGTAGATGGCGAGCTTTGGCAGGTCGACGATCGCCGGCAGCCCGCCCCAGAGGTTTCGCAGGATCTCGGACCGGCTCTGCTTGAACACCGAGGGGCCGAAGTTGATGCGAATCACCTTCACGCCCGGGATCTGCGAGATCTGGCCCGCCACCTCGTCGGAGCCGTTGGCGTCGACCGCGACATGCACGTCGAATCGCTCGCGGTCCAGGTGCTGCATCAGCAGGCTGTGCATGTGGGTATCGGCGCCGAAGAAGTTCTGCGACTGCAGGAAAAGCACCGGCACACGCGCCATCGCTGTGCTCCGCGCCCTGCTGGAGCGCACGGCTCTCTCGGCATCATCGCCGGTGCACGGCGCTCGCAGTGCACTCATTCGCCAACCCCCCATCGTTCGCCACCGACCGTAGATGGTACCAGCTCGTTGCGGTCCGGCACCTCGTGGCGAACACCGGGAAAGCTTATCGGATGGCTGTCGAGCGATTGTCGAACTGCGTGTTTCGATTCCGTTCGATGGTCACGCTCAGGATTGCTGGCCGCCGCCGTCGCGCAACATCCGCACGACCCGCGCCGGCACGCCCGCGACCACCGAGTACGGCGGCACTTCGCCCGTAACCACCGCGTGCGCCGCTACCACCGCACCGCGGCCGATGTGCGAACCGCGCAGCACCACCACGCGCGCCCCGAGCCACACATCATCTTCGATGATCACCGGCTCGACCTTGCCCGGCGCCATGTGGTTGTCGATGTCGTGGTAGTCGTCGTCGATGATGATGGCGAACTGCCCGATGTTGCAGCGCCGCCCGATGCTCACGTAGCGGGACGCCGAGATGTCGCATCCGTAGTTGATGAACGTCCCGTCGCCGATTTCCAGGCAGCCGCCCGGGCCGCACGTGAACTGCAACGGGAACACGCTGCCGTTCAGCCGGATGCGGTCGCCGAAGCGCATCACCCCGCGGTTGTGCACGACGGCCCGTCCCTTGAGCCGCACAGCGCCCACTTCCGTCGCGCCCCGTAGCTGCCGCCGTCCGTTCATGAAGTGGACGAACGACATCCAGACCGCGCCCGGCCCATCGCGGCGCAGTACCCGGCGGGTCCCGTCGACCACGACTCCGAAGCCGCTCATGCCGGCGCCTCCTTCCGCTCGAAAGGTTGCGTCACGCCAATCGCGATCGCCGCTGCCAGCGGCGCCACGCTCCGGGAGGTCCCGAAAGCGATGTCCACAGTCGAGTACGCGAGGTACATCAGGACGACGCACGCACAGATCGCCGCCAGCACCCAGCGGGGGTCCTCGGGTTTCAGCTGTGAGGCGGCGTTCAGCAGCCGCCGCAGGGCGATCACCGTGAACCCGAGAACCACGGCCGTCCCCGCCAGCCCCAGCTTCAGCCACAGCCAGAGGACATTTTCGTGCGGGACATAATGCTGCAGCGGCCAGAACGACGTCAGGTCGGGCAGGGGCTGGAACTGGATGAACGGCCGCCCGAAGCCCACGCCGAACAACCGGTTCAGGCGGAGCGTCTGAGCGACGTTGTACTTTTCGGTCTCGCGGTACATGTCCGACGACTGATCGCGTGTGCTCGGGTCGATCTGCGAGCGGATGGCGCGTGCAGGCTGCGCGAGCGCGCCGTATTCATGGTTCCAGTAGGCGCCGACGTAGGCCGTGCCGGCGATCAACGCGGCGGCTCCAAGGCAGGTGATGAGCACCGGTCGGTGCCGGAACAGCAGCGCCCCCAGCGTGAGCAGGCCGGTGAGCACAACCAGCGTGCCCGCGCGCCGGCTCGTGGCGATGATCGCGATGCCGAACAGCGCGGCGAACATCAGGAGCACCAGCCGTTTCCACGTCTCCTTCTGCGCGGGGAGCAGCGCGAGCGCCAGCATCATCCCAATCGCCAGGAACACCGGCGTTTCGTGCGCGAACGCCACTTCCGACTGAACCCGGCCCGTGCGCAGTTCGGTCCAGTAGCGGTTGATGCAGATCAGCGCCGCAACCGCGGCCGACCCGAGGATGATGGCGATAGCCGGCCGCTTCACGCTGCCCGGCATGCGCATCGCGATGAAGAACACGACGGCGCCGAAGATGAACCCCCGCATCTCGTGGTAGGCGAGGTTGGAGGGGGCGCCCTTCAGCTTGCCGTAGGCGAGGCCCGCAGCCAGCGCAAGCAGCACGGCCCAGGTGAGAATCGGCAGTTTCGCCCGCACCATCCCCCGGGAGCGAAAGGCGATCGAGCCAGCGCACAGGACCAGGAGCAACTCGAACGGCGACACGGTGACGACCGTGAACGTCCATTTCGACGGGAGCTCCCAGTAGCAATCGGCGATCGGCTTCGTCCAGTCATCGACGCCCGGTTCGAGCACGATGGCGACCGACATGATGAGGAGCGCGCCCGCCCTGGGGTTCACGAGGATGAGCCAGATCGCCCCGAGGTACGCCGGCACCAGCAGCGCGTACAGCCCGAGCAGGTAGATCAGCGCGACCGAGACGAGCGCCAGTCCCAGCGACCCGGCAACGAGCATCGCGTTGATGGGCGACCCCATCGAAATGCGCGGCGCGGCGGGCGAATGCGTGGCCATCAACTCAGCCTGTCGGCCTGGAAGAGGACAACGAGCGCGATGGCGACCAGCAGGAACGCTCCCAGCGACTCCGAAGGGATGGCTCGCCGGAACGGCCCCCACGAAAGGAGCAGCGCGATCGCCACCACGGCGCCTACGAGCGGCATGGCGTTAGCCCTTCAGGTTCAGGGCCTGTTCGACCCAGTGGGGGATGACGTTCTTGCGGCGGTTCACCACCACGCCGAGCACGTTCACGCCCTGCAGCAGCTGCAGCACGCGGTCGAGGTCGCGGCGCGGCGTTCGGCCCGCGCGCACAACCACAATCACCCCGTCGCAGCGCTTGGCGAGCACGGGCGCGTTCATCGAATGCAGCGTGGCCGGCAGGTCGATGACGACGAAGCGGCTCGTCTGCTTCATGTTCTCGATCAGCGTGACGAGGCTTTCCGAGCGCGCGGCCCGGGCCGGGTCGCTCGGCGCCCTCCCCGCCGGCACGACGGTGATGTGCTGGTTCACCCGGTGCGACACGGCCGCCAGGCTTTCGCGGCCGTTCAGCACTTCGGCCAGGCCCAGCGAGCGCGAGAGCCCGAACTCCTGCCCGATGGACGTCGTGTGAAAGTCGCAGTCAACGAGCGTCACGTCGGCGCCGAAGTCGTGCGAGAGCGACGACGCGAGGCCGATCGCGACCGTGGTCTTGCCGTCGCCGAAATGGGGGCTCGTGACGCCGACCGCCACGCTGGCGCCGTCGTCCGCCTTGCGGTTCAGGCCCGACATCAGGTGGATCTCGCGGAGCGCCTCCTTGAGCTCCAGGTCGGGGCCCGTTCGTGTTCCCAACATCATGCAACCTCCTCGGCGGCCGGAACGGCGCCGATAACGCGTGCTGTGCTCCGGGCGAACCCGCGCTGGCGCATCCGCAAGGCGGCGCCGAGCAGCGGGATCCGGTAGGCGAAGTTGCCCGGCCGCAGTTCGGGAACGCTCCCGAGCAGTGGCACGCCAACATCGGCCAGGTCTTCCGCGGAGACGATCGTATGGTCGGAGCGGAAGCGGACGTACAGGTACGTGAGCGCAACCAGCAGCCCGAACACCAGGCCGGCGAACGGCAGGCCGAAGCGCGAGGTCATCGAGGTCGGCATCGGCCGGCCCGGCTGGTTCGGCGGGTCCTGCACGGTCAACACCGATGCCTGGCCGCCTTCCGCGCTTGCAATCCGGAGCTGAAGGTCCTGCAGCTTGTTCGACAGGTTCTCGACGATGACCTGCTGCGACTCAACGCGGGTCTGCAGCGTCTGGTACTGGATGTCGAGCTTCGGGTCGGCAATGCGCGGGTTCGCCTGGACGTACTGGGTTAGCGCCGCCTGGCGCGCCTCCAGCTCCTGCTGCGCGAGCCCGACCTGCTGCTGGTAGTACTCGATGCTCGCCTGCAGCGTCTGTTCGTTGGTTTCCGATGCACGCGTCGCGTACTCGTCGATCACCGCCTGGACCAGGTTCCGCGCGGACTCCGGCGAGTAGGAGATCGCGCCCACGGTCAGCAGGTTCTGGCCACTCGCGGTCGCCCACACCGTGAGGTGTGCGGCCACCGCCCGCTTCGTCGCCTCATCGGCGCCAGGCGGCACGATGCCCGCCTTCTCCGCGACCAGCTCCTTGAAGGACCGGGTGCTCAGCAGGTCTCCGAGGGCGAGCGCCTGGTTCTGGGCCGGCGTCCGATAGGGGTCGGAATGGCCGATGAGCAGGCTCGGGTCGGGTGGTTCGTTCACCCAGAGGATGCCCTGGGACTGATATTTGGGCGCGTCGGTCGAGAGGCCCAGCACGGCGAGCGGCACGAACAGCACTACCGCGATCATCAGCAGAGCGTTGCGGAACGCTGTTTCGACCAGCTTGCGTGGAACCATTCTTCACCTCGCTCGCGCTTGGGGCTTCGACTGTTGCAAAGCTACCCGGCCCTTGTTGAATCGCCGTCGACAAATGTGATCAGCGCAACCAAACAGAACCATTCGTAAACTGAAGACTCGGCACTAATACGAACCGCGGCCGCCCACCACCGTCGGCACCGTCTTCGCCAGGATGCGAACGTCGGTCCAGAAGCCGCGCGTACGCACGTATTCGATGTCGAGCGCCATCATGTCGGCGAAGTTGTGCCGGCCCCGGAGCGTCACCTGCCAGAGCCCGGTGATGCCTGGCGCAACCGCCAGCCGCTCGAAGTGCGCAGGTTCGTACTTCAGCACTTCCCGCACGATCGGCGGCCGCGGGCCCACCAGGCTCATGTCGCCACGAAGCACATTCCAGAGCTGCGGCAGTTCATCGAGGCTGGTGCGCCGCAGGAACTTGCCAACTTTCGTCCGGCGGGGGTCGTCGCGCAGCTTGAAGATGTTGCCCTGCGCTTCGTTCTGGGCTGCGAGCGCCTCCTGCAGGCGGTCGGCGCCGCGAACCATCGAACGGAACTTCCAGCAGGTGAAGCACTTGCCG
>JBLNCO010000021.1:0-12819 GCA_050260715.1 Hyphomicrobiales bacterium
CCAGCTCTTCCGCGACATCTCCGCGAAGTCGCCCACTCCACCGCTGGCGGCCGCGCTCGGCGTGCCAGGGCTCATCAACGCCGACGAGGGCATGGTCATCCTTGCCCCGAACGTCGCCGGCTTCCGCAACCTGGTGCTCACCACGCCCATCCAGGAGCAGCTGGGCATCCCGGTCTACATCGAAAACGACGCGAGCGCCGCGGCCCTCGGCGAATACCGCTTCGGCGCCGGGCGCGGCACGCGCCACCTCCTCCACGCCACGCTCGGCACGGGCATCGGCGGCGGCCTTGTGATCGATGGCAAGCTCTACCGCGGCTCCCGCGGCCTCGCCGGGGAAATCGGGCACATCATCATCGACCCCGCCGGCCCGCGCTGTAACTGCGGCTCGCGGGGCTGCCTTGAAGCGATGGTCAGCGGCGTCGCCTTCGCCGAACGCGCGCGGCGCATCCTCGCGACCGGCGGCTCGCCCGTGCTGCTCGAACTCGTCGGCTACCGCGAACCGACGGGCGCCGACCTGTACGCCGCCGCCAAGGCTGGCGACAAGCAGTGCGAGGCCGAGATCCGTCACGGCGGCCACCTGCTCGGGCTCGGGCTCGGCAGCCTCGTGAACGTCCTGAACCCCGATGCCGTCACCCTTAGCGGCGGCCTGCTCGCCATGGGCGAGATGCTCCTCGCGTCCATGCGCGAGTCGATGTACTCGATCGCCTACGGCCCGGCCTCCGGCACGATCGTCCGGTTGAGCACGCTCGGCGACGAAGCGGGCCTCCAGGGCGCCGCCGCCGTCGCGTTCGAACGCCTCGGGTAGCGTTCGCCCTAGTGGCGAACTTGGAACCCGGGGCCCAGGCCGTCCGCCGACTCCACCGGCGACTCCTCGAACTCCGCGACGTAACTGCCCGGTGGCCCTTCGCGCAGGCCGTTCGCGAAGACGTTCAGCTCCGCTTCGCCGCCCCGCGCCAGCGCTTCGACGCTGCGGCCATCGGGCAGGTTGCGCACCCAGCCATCGAGCCCCAGGTCGCGGCCCAGCCGCGCTGCGAACACCCGGAACCCCACGCCCTGCACGCGGCCACGCACCCGGTACAGCCGCACCTGCTTCGCCATCGCCCCGATCCTCGCCTTCGCGCTGCGGGCGTTGCAAGCGGTTGCCCGTGATGGCGCCGCTGTCATTATCTGTCTCGCCGATTCGCCCCCGGACCGCCGCGTGACCCTCCTCGACGCCGTCCTCATCGTTCTCCTCGCCGGCGGCGCGTCGGTCGTCCAGACCCTCACCGGGCTCGGGTTCAGCCTGATGATGGTGCCGCCGCTCATCCTCGTCGTCGGGGTGAAGGACGCGGTAGTGGTATCGAACATCCTCGGTACCGTCGTGAGCGCCGTGCTGCTCACGCGCACGCATCGCTGGGTCGAATGGCGCACCGGCGGCATCCTGCTCGCCGCGTCGGTGGTGGGCATGCCCGCCGGCCTCGCCGTGCTCGTCCTCGCGAACCCCGACGTCCTCCAGGTGGTCATCGCGCTCGCCGTCATGGCGTTCACAGTGATGCTGGCCCGCGGGCTTCGCCTCCATTCGGCCGGTCTCGCCGGCGACGCTGGCGCAGGCATCGTCAGCGGCATCCTCCGCATGAGCACGAGCATGTCCGGCCCTCCCGTGGCCATCTACCTCCAGGGCAAGGGCCTCGACTCCATCGCCTTCCGCGCTACGCTCTCCGCGTTCTTCATGGCGAGCGGCGTGATTGGCATCGGCTTCTTCGCCGCCGGCGGCCGCATCAACGGCGAAGTGCTGGCCGAGGCGGCTGTCGCCGTCCCGGCGCTGCTCGCCGGGTTCGCCGCCGGCCAGGCGCTCTACCGCCGCGTCGACGAAGCCCGCTTCCGGCGCGTGGTCATCGTCATGCTGCTCGTCAGCTCCCTGATGGCCATGGCCGCCGTCGCCGTGCACTAGGCGGAGGCTCTTGCCCCTCCCCTCCTTCCCCGTTCCCGCGCCGCCTGTACGCTTAGGGCAATGGCCGACCCCGCCTGTCATTACTGCACACGCCCTGCGGAGATGGAGTGCCCGACTTGCGGGCGGCTCTACTGCCCCCTCCACGGCGAGGACGTGTGCCTCCGCTGCATGGCGCCCGAATCGGCCACGCCCTCGTCGGCGGTCTACCGCGGTTCGGTACTCGCCCTCATCCTCGGGACGCTCGTTGTGGTCTTCCTCATGGTGCGCCCGCCCGAAAGCAAAGGCTCCGCCGATACCGTCCACGAGCTCCCGACGCCCACCACGTCCATCGGCGCGACCGCCACGCCCACCGCACCCGCCGCCGCCACCCGGGCCACGCCCGGCGGCGCGGCCACCCCGACCCCATCGGCATCGGCGTCCGCTACCGCCACGACCGCGGCGCCGGCGACCTACACCATCCGCGAAGGCGATACCCTCTCTGGCATCGCCGCGCAGTTCAACACCACCGTCGACGCCCTCATCGCGCTCAATCCCGGAATCTCCGCCGACAACCTTCCCGTCGGCCAGGAGATCAAGCTCCCGCCCGCGCAATGAACTGGCAGGACGACCCGGAGATCCAGAAGCGCCTGCGCGAAAACGCCGTTCGCAACGGCATCCTCCGCACCGCCATCATCTGGACGCCGCTCTTCCTCGTGGCCCTGTGCGCGCTCCTCTTCTTCGCGTTCGACATGATCACCGGCGGCGGGCGGGCCACCTGGTTCCTGCTCGTCGTCCTCGGGCTGTTCACGCTGCTCTTCGGGTTTCAGTCGATCCAGGCGCTCCTCGACCTCCGCTCCGAGCCCCGCTCGCTGGAAGACATCATCGTTCGCCGCTGGTCCCGCAGCGATTCGCTCGTCATGCGCAGCCACTACATCCGGCTCGGCAACGGCCAGATCCTTCGCGGTGACCTCGACCTCCTCGGCGATGTCCGCGAAGACGACGTCGTGCGCGTCCGCTACTACCCGCACTCCGCGGTGCTCGTCTCCTGCGAGCGGGTTCGTACCGAGGAGGAGCCCGCCGCGGCCGAGTAAGCAAAGGGCGCCCGCGGCGGCAAGCCGGTAGAATCGCGCGCAAATCCCACTACCGGAGCCTGCCTATGTGCTACGCGTTCGATGCTGAACCCCCGATCGCGCCTATCGCCGGCGCCGCCGTCGACCACGAGGACCTCGTCCTCACGTCGGCCGATGGCACGAAGTTCGCCGCGTTTCTCGCGAAGGCCGAGAACCCGACCGGCGCCGGCATCGTCGTCCTTCCCGACGTCCGCGGCCTCTTCCACTTCTACGAAGAGCTCGCCTTGCGCTTTGCGGAGAACGGCATCAACGCCATCACCATCGACTACTTCGGCCGCACGGCCGGTGTCGGCAAGCGCGACGCCGAATTCGACTGGATGACCCACGTCCGCCAGACCAAAGCCGCCCAGATCTCCGAGGACGTCGGCGCTGCCGTCCAGTACCTGCGCTGGCCCGCGGGCGGGTCATGCACCTCGGTGTTCACCGTGGGCTTCTGCTTCGGCGGCTCGAACTCCTGGCTCCAGGCCGCGAACGGCCACGGCCTCGCCGGGGCCATCGGCTTCTACGGCCGCCCCGGCCCGAGCTTCGCCGACAACTCCCCCGGGCCGATCGACCACGCCCGGGACATGAAGGCGCCCATCCTCGCGCTTATGGGCGGCAACGACCCGGGTATCCCGAAGGAGGACATCGCTGCGCTGGACAAAGCCCTCACCGATGCCGGCGTCGAACACGAGGTCGTCACGTACGACGGTGCCCCGCACAGCTTCTTCGACCGCATGCAGGAGGAGTATGCCGAACAGTCGGCCGACGCCTGGAAGCGCGTCCTCGAGTTCATCCGGAAGCACACGAAGTAGCGGCTCCGGGTGGCGGCTCGCTCAGCGGGCCGCCGTCGCCTGTACCTTCGCCCTCAGTTCGTCGACCGTGGTGCTGATGACGTCGCGGCGGTAGTCGCCCGCGCTCAGCTTCGATGGGTCGGTGGGCACGTCCACGTAGAGCGAGGCGATCCGGCCGTTGGCCACGCGATAGCGGCCGTCGCCTGGCGCCAGCAGCACGCCGTCCGTGCCCTGGGGCGGCTTCTTGCTGAGGAAGAGGAGCTCCTGCTTCCCCATGTTGAACCGCGGCCACCACGGCAATTCGGCATCGACCGTCGGTTCGCCCGGCCGGGGGCGGAACGACCCGCCGGGCTGCGGGTTGCCCGACTCCGCCTTCACCCCTCCTTCGAGGTACACGGAGACGAGGTCGCCCGCCTTCGCCTCACCGAACAGGACGTCGTCCACGCGGAGTTCGTAGACCGAGTACACGAAGATTTCGGGGTCCACCGGAGGCCAGTAGTCATCCAGCCGCCGCAGCGGAGTTGCCAGCACAACGAGGTCGGAATCATCGACGAGCTCGCCAAGCGAGTGCAGGACGCGCACGTCCTCGAAGAGGGTGTCCGAAGTCGGCCCCGTTTCGGGAGCCGATGTCGGCGCCGCCACCGTCGGGGTCCCCGGGGTGCTCTTGGGTTCGGTCGCGCTCGAATCGCACGCGACGGTGCTCATGAGGGTGGCGACCACCACGGCCAGACACATGGCGAAGGAACGGAGGATCATCTCTGCCGCCCGAATATCCCCAATCGGTGAGAAGCATAGCACTACCGGGGGGCCAGCCCCTCCAGCGCGCCCGTCGCCTCAGCTACGCAGTTCGTCCGCGAGGAGGTCCATCAGCAGGCCATCGTGCCAGCTGCCGTCGGCGCCGCGCTCGTACTGCCGCATGATGCCCACAGGCCGAAAGCCCACCGCTTCGTACGCTCGGATGGCGTTCCGGTTATCGGCCGCGGGATCGATCGTGAGCCGGTGGTGGCCCCGCGCGAACAGGTACCGCGCGAGCGTGCGGATGGCCTCCGGGCCAAGCCCACGCCCCTGGAACCTGCTCGCGAGGAAGATGTCGATCGAGGCGTGGTGGTACATCGGGTCGGTTTCTTCGCCGTACTGGATAAGCCCCGCGACCTCGCCCTCAGCCTCGATCACGAACGCGGCCGTCTCCTCGTCCTCGAGGAACTCCTGTCCCGCGCGCGCAGCGTCGTACTCGCCCCACCACCGCGCCACCGACGGCTCCCGGAGGATCGCCACGATTGCCGGCAAATCGCGCTCGGTCGCGGGCCGCAGCACGACACGCTCGCCCTCGAGTTTCGGCCCGGCGGTCATTCGCCAATCCTACACAGGAACTGCGGGGCAATCGGCAATCGCCAATGCCTAGTACCGCTGGAAGAGCTGCCCCCACTCCGTGTCCATCATCTTCGCGATGCGCCGTTTGCCCATCAGCGGGTACCAGTACCAGTTGTGGTAGACGTTGCTCGCGACGATGCTCCACGGCACCAGCGGCGTCCGCAGCAGGAACTTCTCGAAGCGGTGGAGCTTGCCCCAGTAAATCTGCTTCTGGCCCCAGCTTGCGAACGTGTCTTCGTCGCGGCTGAACCCGAAGTTGATCCCGCTGATGTCGAGCCCTTCGACTGTGATTTCGCTCGGGTTGCCCACGCCCAGCCCCTGTTCGTGCGCGAGGCGGATGAACGGGATGCTCATCGGGTCGAAGCCCATCATCTTCGCGGCCACCGCATCGATGGCAACCTGGTCCGAGCTCGCGAGGATCACGTTCTTGACGTGCGGCCGCATCGCGCGCGGGCCCGGCCCATCGCCCGCAATCGTGCCGTCCATTACCGCGAACACGCCGGTATGGATCTCCTGCTGAATGCGCAGCAGGTCGACGAGCGTTTCGTGGATCACCGAGTGCGTCCAGTGGCGGCGGTTGTTCAGCAGCCCGCCGAACGCGTTCTTCATCGCCCCCGTCATCGTCGTGAAGACGTGCGTCTTCAACGTTGGCATATGGACGATGTTCGTCCCGAGGAACATCTCGGGGATCTCGATGCCGTCGGGGAAGATCTGGTCGAGCACCAGCATCTTGCCCTTCGGGGCGTACGGCACCCAGCGCGCCGACTCGTCCTGCAGGTGGACGCTGCGCATGCCGTACTTCCGCAGCACGCGGTCGTGCTTGTTCCCCTTTTCCCCATCGTGCGAATTGACCACGACCGTGCCGTTCTGCACCGGCGTAAGGCGGTCGTAGCCGGCCTGCCGGAGCGCCTTCGTCACGCCCTCGAGCTGCCAGGGGCTCGTGCTGCAGCCGGGGTAGTAGTGCTGCCAGCTGATGTTCACCTTGAGCAGCGTTTCGCTCGCCTGGGGCAGGTGCTGGCGGAAATGCGCCATGTCCATCAGCTTGCCGAAGTCGTCGATCACCGTGTTCGCACTCGTGTAGAGGACGGAGACGAGCGGCTCGTGCGTGGGCGGCGAAACCGTTTCGCGGGGGGAAGAAGTCTCGAGCGTCATGAAGGGAGTGTACCGCCCCTTCCGCATCGCCGTCGTAAACGCGCATAGGGATGATTGTCACCGTGCTCGAAGTCCCATCGGCTGTTCCCGGCGGCCCATCGGCTCATGGACGCAAAGACGATTCCGGATGCGAACGCACGAGTGCCGATTTCGTATAGCCAGCGCCCCTTCCGGGTATTGACAACGCTTCGCGTCTCCTGAACGATCGGCCCTGCCGTCGATCCCCTCGGGGACGGCGAGCCTCTGGAACAAGCGTCTCGCCCAACTGATTCCGCCTGGACCCGCGTGGCCGGTACGGAAGAACCTGGGACCCGGGGCAGAACGCCCCGCCTCGTGTTCGAACCCGTTCGTGCCCCGCCCACCAGGCGGGGCACGTTGCGTCCGCGGGACCGGGGGGACAACCAGCCGTGCGGACCATGATGACGGGGAAGATCCATCGCGCCACGGTCACCGAGGCCAACCTCAACTACGAAGGCTCGATCACTATCGACCCCGACCTGATGGAAGCGGCCGGCATCCTGCCCTATGAGCAGGTGCACGTACTCGACGTAACGAACGGATCCCGCCTCGAGACCTACACCATCCAGGGCCGCCGTGGCAGCCGCGAGGTCTGCATCAACGGCGCCGCCGCCCACCTCGTCCACGAAGGCGACCTCGTCATCATCGTCGCCTACCAGCAAATGTCCGAAGAAGCAGCCCGCGGCCTCGCGCCGCGCCAGGTCCACGTCGACGCCCACAACAACATCGTGCGCACCACCTATGGCGACGGCCTTTCGCACAAGGCGCGCGAAGCCGTTGGCATCGCCTGAGGAGGCTCGGAAATGGGACGTCTTTCGGTCCACAAGCTGCGCGAATGGAAGGCGAAGGGTCAGCCCTTCGCGATGCTCACCGCCTATGACTACCCGTCGGCGCGCCTCGTCGAACAGGCCGGCGTGCCCATCATCCTCGTCGGCGACTCCCTCGGGAGCGTCGTCCTCGGCTACGAAACCACCGTCCCGGTCACCATGGACGACATCGTCCATCACACCCGTGCCGTTGTGCGCGCCACTCAGCGCGCCATCATCGTCGCCGACATGCCGTTCATGTCGTACCAGGCGAACCCCGACGATGCACTCCGCAACGCCGGCCGTCTCCTCCAGGAGGGCGGCGCGACCGCGGTCAAGCTCGAAGGCGGCAGCCACGTTGCCCCGCTCGTTCGCCGCATGGTCGAAGTCGGCATCCCGGTGATGGGGCACCTCGGCCTCACGCCCCAGTCGGTGAACCAGTTCGGCGGCCACAAGGTCCAGGGCAAGACGCCGGCCGCGGCGGCGAAGCTCATCAACGATGCTCGTGCCCTCGAAGAGGCCGGCGCGTTTGCCATCGTCCTCGAGACCATCCCCGCCCCGCTCGCGCGCATGGTCACCGAGCGCATCGCCATCCCCACCATCGGCATCGGCGCCGGGCCCGACTGCGACGGCCAGGTGCAGGTGTTCCACGACCTGCTCGGCATCTACGACGACTGCCGCCCGATGAAGCACGCGAAGGCCTACGCGAACCTCGGCGCCACCATCCGCGAGGCCGTTCGCGCCTACGTCGGCGAGGTCGAGGGGCGCCAGTTCCCCACCAAGGAACACAGCTTCGAAATGGACGAAGCAACGCTCGGCGAGCTCGTACAGGCGCGATAGCGCGAGTCCTCCCTCCTGGAGAGGGGCATCCTGCCGCTGCAGGGTGCCCCTCGTTGTATCCTCTCCCTATGACGGTTGGACTGCGCATGACGGTCGAGCAGTACCTCGCCCTCCCCGTTCGCTGATCCATGGACATCCTCACGACCCCATCAGACATGCAGGAGTGGCGCCGCGCCCATCCCGGCGGCCTCGGCTTCGTGCCCACCATGGGCTACCTGCACGAAGGGCACATGGCGCTTGTCCGCCGTGCACGCGCGGAAAACGACCTCACCGCCGTCAGCATCTTCGTGAACCCCACCCAGTTCGGCCCCAACGAGGACTTCGAAAAGTACCCCCGCGACGAAGAGCGCGACCTCGCCCTTCTCCGCGAGGCCGGCGTGCACGCGGTCTACCTGCCCCCGCCGGCCGCCATGTACCCGCCCGGCTACCAGACCTACGTCACGGTCGAACAGGTTAGCCGCCACCTCGAAGGCGAACGCCGCCCGGGCCACTTCCGCGGCGTCGCCACGGTCGTCCTCAAGCTGTTCAACGCCGTGAGCCCCACCCGCGCGTACTTCGGCCGAAAGGACGCCCAGCAACTGCGCGTCCTCCAGCGCATGACGCGCGACCTCGATCTCCCGGTCGAAATCGTCCCCTGCGATATCGTCCGCGAACCCGATGGCCTCGCCATGAGCAGCCGCAACGTTTACCTCTCGCCCGAGCAGCGGGCAGCGGCGCCCGTGATCTACGCCGCCCTGCAGAAGGCGAAGGCCGCCTTCCAAGCCGGCGAACGCGGCGCCGATGCCCTCCGCGGGCTCGTCCGTTCGGTCATCGAAACGCAGCCACTCGCGGACATCGACTACATCTCCCTCGCCGCCGACGAAACCCTCGACGAGCTCGAGGGCGAGCTGACCGGCCCGGCCCTGCTCTCGGTCGTGGTGCGCTTCGGCGCCACCCGCCTGCTCGACAACGTCGAGCTGGGATAGCTGCCGCTTCCCCGGCAGCACGGGGGTGGACTACCGGGCCATCCCCGGTCTGTTACCGCCGCCGGGCCAATCCGTTTAAGCGTTACGGCCCCGTCCCCTAAAATCGAAGGTCCTACACTCGCTCCTCCCAGGACCTGCCCATGTCCGGACACTCCAAGTGGTCGACCATCAAGCGCCAGAAGGGCGCGAACGACGCCAGGCGCGGCGCGCTCTTCACCAAGCTTTCGCGCGAAATCATCAGCGCGGCCAAGCAGGGCGGCGGCGACCCGGCCATGAACTTCAGGCTTCGCCTCGCGGTGCAGCGCGCGAAGGCGAACAACATGCCCAACGACAACATCGAACGCGCGATCGCGAAGGCCACCGGCGGCGGCGCCGAAGACCAGCTCGAAGAAGTGATGTACGAAGGCTACGGCCCCGGCGGCACCGCCATCCTCGTCTCCACGCTCACCGATAACCGCAACCGCACCGTGGCCGAAGTCCGCCACCGCTTTACGCGTGCGGGCGGCAACCTGGGCGAGGCGAATTCTGTCGCGTGGCAGTTCGAGCCCAGGGGCATCATCACCGTCACAGTGAACTCCCATGACCCCGAAGAGCTGGCGCTCCAGGCCATCGACGCCGGCGCCCAGGACGTGCAGGTCGAGGGCGACACCATCGAAATCCAGACCGAACCCTCCGACCTCGAACCCGTCCGCAAGAACCTCGAAGCGGCCGGCCTCGAAGTCGAGAACGCCGACTACGCCATGGTTCCGAAGGTCACCATCGAACTGGACGAAAAGACCGCACACGCCGCGCTCAAGCTCATCGATTCGCTCGAAGACCTGGAAGACGTGCAGCGCGTCTATTCGAACGCTGATTTCAGCGACGCGGTCCTGGAAAGCTACGAAGGCTAACCCGCTCGCGTACCGCCAGGGACGCAAACAGGCCCCGGACTGTTCCGGGGCCTGTTCTGTGTCTACTCCATCCGCCAGGTGCCGGGCGGCATCCGGCGGTGAGTTCCGCCCGTATCGTCGGCCCTTGACCCATCGCCGCTTCTCCAGGAAGCGATCCGGAGTGCCCGCCTCGCGCGGGTCTTTCGTACTCCGGCGTACTGCGAACACTGGGCTACGGCCTCGGGCGGTTTCGATCCGGCCCGCATTCGCGGGCCTCAACTCTGCACGATAAAGACTCCATAGAAGGCGTGAAGCTTGCTACGCATCGCTCAACTACCTCCTTGCCCTGGAAGCAGCCTCTCCAACTGGTACGTTCCCAGTCCAGCTGCTCCCTGAGTTCATCTTCAAATTACCCCAGCAGGTCAGGAAGTCAAGCGGTCTTTCCGGTGAAACTTTACGGCCACCCGGCCCTTTGTTACGCCGATTTTAGCCGACCAGTGCAGCCAAATTCGCCACCCTATTGGTTCGCCATCCCCGTCCTGATCCGGTCTTCGATCTCCTGGTCGGGGATGTCGACCCGCCCCGCGACGAACCGCGCGATGGGCCTCGGCGACGCTTCCATGTCCGGCAGCTCAACGTTCGCAGCCGGCACCACGCCGATGCGGCCGTCGCCGTACACGAACACCCCCTCGCCGATTTCGACCGTGTGCAACAGGTCGCGGACCTAGTCCACGAGCTCGGCGATCGTTTGCATAGGGCGCCTCCTCTGCATCCGACCGTAGCGGGCCCAGCAGCTGCCCGGCGCTCCGGCAGCCGTCCTGATAGCGCATCGCATCGCGCGGCCCCGCTACCGCGATGCCGCCCATGCGGGTTTCCCCTGCTGCACCGGGTTCACTGGCGGGTGTACGGTGCCGGTGCCCGAGGGCGGTCCGGAGCGCTTCCCGGGCAACCACCTCCCCGTTGAAAGGCCCCGGCCCGAGCGTTGATGACGCTACGCGCGGCAGGGTGTAGGTTCGCTCAGCAGATGGCAGGTCAACCCACAGGTGGCCGTATTCCGACCCCGGTAGGTTCCGGATCTGGGCGACAGGTTACGCGGTACCGCGTCGAACTCCCTCGTGCCGGCATCGTCCCCCTCGACGAAAACCGCTTCGAAGCCACCACCTACGCCGAGCAGCGCCAGGGCTGGCGCGGTGTCCTCCTGAACCTCCGCGACCGCCTCTTCGGCCGCGTCATGTCGAACGCGCGCTTGCAGGAAGAGCGCCTCAGCAAGAAGGTGGCGCTCGCCGTCTTCTCCTCCGACGCGCTCTCGTCGACAGCTTATGCGACGCAGGAGATCCTGCTCGTCCTCATTCTCGCCGGCACGGGTGCGCTCACCTACAGCCTGCCCATCGCGATCGCTATCGCGTGTCTGCTGGTCATCGTCGTGACTTCGTACCGGCAGACCATTCGCGCCTACCCGAGCGGCGGCGGCGCCTACATCGTCGGTCACGAAAACCTCGGGGCGGTGGCTGGGCTTACCGCCGCAGCTGGCCTGCTTATCGACTACGTCCTCACCGTTTCCGTGAGTATCGCGGCCTGCGTCGAGGCCATCACGTCCGCCGCGCCGTCGGTGGAGGACTTCGCGGTGCCGCTGGCGGTGGTCCTCACGCTGCTCATGGCCTACGGCAATCTCCGCGGCCTCCGGGAATCGGGTGGCGTCTTCGCGATCCCTACCTACGGCTTCATCATCCTTCTCGGCGCGACCATCGTCATCGGCATCGTGAAGGCGATCGTCATAGATGGCGACAACGTGCTCGCCGCCGGCGACCCCCGGGGCGAACCCGAGCAGGCGGCCCAGGCGCTCAGCCTCTTCCTGATCCTTCGCGCCTTCGCAGCTGGCTGTAGCGCGCTGACAGGCGTCGAAGCCATTTCCAACGGCGTCTCCGCGTTCAAGGAACCCGCCCCGAAGAACGCCGCGACCACCCTCACGGTCATGGCCGTGCTCCTGGGGAGCCTCTTCCTCGGCACCACGATCCTCGCCCGCCACTTCGGCATCGTCTTCCACAACGGCGACGACACCGTCATGTCCCAGGTCGGCGAAGAAGTCTTCGGCCGGAATATCGTCTACTACGCCCTCCAGACGTTCACTGCAGGCATCCTCTTCCTCGCCGCGAACACCTCGTTCGCCGGGTTTCCGTTGCTCACCGCCATCCTCGCGCGCGACGGGTATCTTCCCCGCCTCTTCCACCAGCGCGGCAACCGCCTCGTCTTCAGCTACGGCATCGCCGTCCTGACGGGCTTCTCGATCCTGCTGCTGGTTGCGTTCAACGCCAACACCACCCGGCTCATCCCGCTCTACGCCCTCGGCGTGTTCCTCTCGTTCACCATCGCCCAGTCCGGGATGGTGAAGCGCTGGTTCCGCACCCGCGAAAGCGGTTGGCGGCGGGCCGCTGTCGTCAACGGCGTTGGCGCCGTGGCGACCGGCGTGGTGACGGTCATCGTTTTGGTCACGAAGTTCGAAGAGGGCGCGTGGATGGTCGTGGTGGCGCTCCCGATCATTGGCTACTGGCTCTACCGCATCGGCGGCTACTACAAAAAGCTCGGCCGCGTCCTCAACGTCCCCGAAGAGGCCGTGCTCGACCTCGTGCCGCGCGGGCCCGCCAACACGCGCATCATCGTCCCCGTGGAAGAGGTGAACCTGGCGACCGTCATGACCCTCGGCGCCGCCTGCGAACGCAGCCGCTCGGTCACCGCCGTCCACGTCATCGTCGACCCCGAGGAGCGGTCCACCATCGAGGAACGCTGGGCCGCGCAGTTCCCGAATATCCCGCTCGTGGTCATCGACTCGCCCTACCGCACAGTCGCCGACCCCATCGCGCTCTACGTGAACGACATCGTCCGCCAGCCGCCGCACGACGTCATGGTCATGGTCCCCGTGCTCGAAGGGCACCGCTGGTACCAGCGGCCGCTGGTGAACCAGAGCCTCAAGCGGCTCTTCT
Source organism: Hyphomicrobiales bacterium (assembly GCA_050260715.1). Lineage (GTDB taxonomy): Bacteria > Chloroflexota > Dehalococcoidia > Tepidiformales > Tepidiformaceae > JALOAP01. The sequence goes on from JBLNCO010000021.1 coordinate 12,812, forward strand.
CCCTCCTG